>WQUH01000123.1 GCA_009782165.1 Pseudomonadota bacterium
TCCAGCACACCGTGGCCGCCATCGATCTGCAGGCCAGGGTGCCCCGAGGCCGGCTCGAATCCTGCGTCAGCACCATGGCCGCCCTGTTGGCCCGCTTCCTGCCGGATATCCATGCGGCCATCTTTCCCCAACTGTTGGCCGAGGTCTGCCGGGAACTGCAGGCCGCCGAAGCCTGGCTGACCATGCGTTTTCCCTATTTCATCGCTAAAAAGGCGCCGGTGAGCGGCACCGCCAGCCTGATGGAGTACCAGTGCGCCTTTACCGCCTCATCGGCGGCCGGCGGCGAACCGCTGCTGACCGTGGTGGCGCCGGTCACCACGCTCTGCCCCTGCTCCAAGGAGATCAGCGCGGCCGGGGCCCACAACCAGCGGGCCGAGATCACCCTCTCGGTCCGGCCGCTGAACCTGATCTGGCTGGAAGACCTGATCGCCATGGCCGAGTCCTGCGGCTCGTCCGAGGTCTACGCCCTCCTGAAGCGGCCCGATGAAAAATACGTGACCGAACGGGCCTACGGTCAACCGATGTTTGTTGAGGATGTGGCCCGCAAGGTGGCCCAGAAGGCCAGGGCGCACGCCGACATCGCCTGGTTTTCGGTGGGGGTTGAGAGCTTCGAGTCCATCCACAACCACAGCGCCTACGCCCTGGTCGACAGCCGCGACCTCAAACCGGCCGATTCCCGCGACTGACCGCCGGTCACAGCCGTTGCTCCAGCCCTCCCAGGCAGAGATATTTCAGCTCCAGATATTCCTCGATGCCGTACTTCGAGCCCTCGCGGCCGATCCCCGATTCCTTGACCCCGCCGAACGGCGCCGCCTCGGACGACATCCGGCCGGTGTTGATGCCGACCATGCCGTATTCCAGGGCCTCGGCGGTCCGCCAGATCCGGCCGATGTCCCGGCTGTAGAAGTAGGCGGCCAGGCCATAGGAGGTGTCGTTGGCCAGGGCGATCGCCTCCTGGTCGTCCCTGAAGACAAAGAGCGGGGCCACTGGCCCGAAGGTTTCGTCGTGGGCGATCTGCATCGCGGTGGTGGCGCCGAGCAGCACGGTGGGCTCGAAAAAGAAGCCGACGCTGCCCAGACGCCTGCCGCCGAAGGCGACGCGGGCCCCCCTGGCCACGGCGTCGGCGATCTGCTCCTCGACCTTGTGGATGGCGTCGAGGTCGATCAACGGCCCCTGCTGCATCCCGGCCTCGAAGCCGTTGCCGACCTTGAGCGCCCGCACCGCCTCCACCAGCCTGGCGGCGAACCGCTCGTACACCCCCTCCTGAATGAAAAAGCGGTTGGCGCAGACGCAGGTCTGCCCGGAGTTGCGGTACTTGGCCGCCACGGCGCCGCGCACCGCCGCGTCGAGGTCGGCATCGTCAAACACGATGAAGGGGGCATGGCCGCCCAGTTCGAGGGAAACTTTTTTCACCGTGGCGGCGGAGTCGCGCATCAGCAGTTTGCCCACGGCGGTGGAGCCGGTAAAACTGAGTTTGCGGACCAGAGGGTTGGCGGTCATCTCGGCGCCGATGGCGGCCGCCGGGCCGGTGACCACATTGAACACGCCCGGCGGGATGCCGGCCTCGTCGGCGAGCGCGGCCATGGCCAGGGCGGACAGGGGGGTCTTGCTCGCCGGCTTGACCACCACCGGGCAGCCGGCCGCCAAGGCGGGCGCCGTCTTGCGGGCGATCATCGACGAGGGGAAATTCCAGGGCGTGATGGCGGCGCAGACCCCCACCGGTTCCTTGAGGACGATGATCCGTTTGCCCGGCTGGCCCATGGGGATGGTATCGCCGTACACCCGCTTGGCCTCCTCGGCGTACCACTCGATAAACCCGGCGCCGTACACGATCTCCTCTTCGGCGTCGGCCAGGGGCTTGCCCTGCTCCATGGTCATGATCACGGCCAGATCCCGGCGATGGGCGATCAGGCCATCATACCAGCGGCGCAGCAGGCGCGCCCGTTCCTGGGCGGTCAAGCCCCGCCAGGCCGGCCAGGCGCGATGGGCCGCCTCGATGGCGGCGGCGGTTTCCCGACGCCCCAGCGCCGGCACCGTGCCCACAGTCGCGCCGGTCGCCGGATCGGACACCGCGATCCGGTCTCCTGGCCTGCCGTCGATCCATTGGCCGTTGACATAACACTGGGAGCGCAGCAGCTCCCGTCGACCGAGTTCCATCCCCCCACTCCTCGAACGCGCAAAAGCAAACAGGCAGCGCGTCAGAAAGAGCCCGCCGCTGCCTGTCCATACAAAAACAATGTTCAGTCTCCCGGATATATGTTACTCTCTCGGGAAAAAATTATACTATACATCGGGATGCCGCTTTTTTCATCCACGATTACGGTTGGTTGACAAAATGACCATTGAACAGCGAAGATCAAAACGAACCGACGACTTCCTGCCCATTGAAATCCGCGTGGTGCATGAACTGGACGGCCGGGAACTGGCCGGTCCGTTTTCCGGCAGAATCATCGATATTTCGACAGGCGGGGCCTGTCTGCTCATGAGCCAGATCATGGTGCATGCCTTTCACGTCTTCTACTCGACCCGCGAGACCGACCATGCCGTGCTCCAGCTCATCATCGACCTGCAGCCGGACGGCGGCCGCCATGTCCTGACCGCCCGCCCCGTATGGATGAGCAATTTCCGGCAGAATGCCATCAGGGCGTTCAAAATGGGCGTGGAATTCACCGAGGATTCGGGAGCGGTCCAGATGCGGATATTGCGGGCAGCCCTGTACAAGCACCAGAAAGCGCGGGGCGCATGGTGGCGGCAGCACTGCCGGGTCTGACGGCGCGCTCCCGCAACGAAGGCGCGAAAGACGCGCCGGCTTTTCTCTCAGGAGCACATTCTCTCTCCATGCCCGCACGCACGCAGCGCCACAGTCCGCTCGCCGAACGGATGCGTCCCCGCCGCCTGGATGACTTTGTCGGTCAGCAGCACCTGGTCGGCGAAGGGAAGTTTCTCCGGCAACTGATCGAGGGCAACGCCATTCCCTCGCTGATCTTCTGGGGGCCGCCCGGTTCCGGCAAGACCACCTTGGCCACCATCCTCGCCCATGCCGTTTCCGCCCATTTTGTCTTTTTCTCGGCCGTGCTTTCCGGGGTCAGGGAGATCCGGCAGATCGTCGAGCAGGCCAAGGAGCTCCAGGGGCGGAGCACGCAGCCCACCATCCTGTTTGTCGACGAGATCCACCGGTTCAACAAGGGCCAGCAGGACGCCTTTCTGCCCCATGTGGAAAGCGGCCTCCTGACCCTGATCGGGGCCACCACCGAGAATCCGTCGTTTGAAATCATCGCCCCCCTGCTCTCCCGCTGCCAGGTGCTGCTGCTCGATCCTTTGCAGCCGGAGGATATCGCCCAGGTCATCCGCCGGGCCCTGGCCGACGAGGCCGACGGGCTGGGCCAGGATTGCCTGGCCATCGAAGAGGAGGCGGTGCTCCTGCTTGCGGCGGCGGCGGATGGCGACTGCCGCCGGGCCCTGAATTACCTGGAGACCGCGGCCAAGCTCACCCTGGATGCGCGCCGGGCCGAGGCAAGCGAGGCTTCGCGGACGATCACCGAGGCTTGCGTCCGCGAAACCCTGCAACAGAAAACCCTGCGCTACGATGCCGCCGGCGAGGAGCATTACAACCTCATCTCCGCCCTGCACAAGAGTCTGCGGGACAGCGACCCCGATGCCGCCATGTACTGGCTGGCGCGGATGCTGGCCGGCGGCGAGGATCCGCTGTACCTTGCCCGGCGGATGATCCGCTTTGCCACCGAGGATATCGGCAATGCCGATCCCCAGGCCCTCCGGGTCGCCATCGACTGCCGGGACGCCTATCACATGCTCGGATCGCCGGAGGGCGACCTGGCCCTGATCCAGGCCGCGGCCTACCTGGCCACCGCCCCGAAAAGCAATGCCCTGTACGCCGGCTTTGCAAAGGTCCGGGCCGACATCCAGCGCACCGGCTCGCTCCCGGTTCCGCTTCACCTGCGCAACGCCCCGACCGCGCTGATGAAGGGATTCGGCTATGGCCGGGGATATCAGTACGCCCACGACGACCGCGACGCGCTCGTCGTCCAGGAACACCTGCCGCCGGAGCTGGCGGGCGCGGTCTACTACGAACCGACCAATCGCGGCTATGAGGCGGTGATCAAGGATCGGCTCACCAAATGGAAACAGATCCTCAAGCAACGGGCTCAACACCATGCGCGCACAAAAGACGGCGAATAGACTGGCGTCATTGCTGCTTCTGCCGCTGCTGGCCCTGCTCGCCGCAGTCAATGCCGAGGCCGCTTCGTTCAGGCTGATCTACGGCAACGACAACCTCGGCGAGCTCGACGGCTGCGGCTGAAACAACAGCAAACTGGGCGGTCTGTCCAGAAGGGCTTTTGTCATTCAGGAACAGGGCAGCGACCCCCAATGGCCGGCTTTGCTCGTCACCGGGGGCAATCTGCTGTTTGAACGGGACCAGCTCGCGCCCGGCAGCGAGGCAGCGGCGACCATCGCCGCCAAGGGCGTGCTGCGGGCCTGCCAGAAAATGGGCGTCGCCTTTGCCGGGGTCGGGGTGCGCGATCTGGCCGCGGGCAGCGCCCTGCTCAAGGCATCGCACCAGCCGCCGGCCTTCACCTGGCTGTCCCTCAACCTGGTCGATCCCGCCACCCGCCAGCCGCTGTTCGCGCCGATGATCCAACGCCGGGTCGGCGCCACCACCATCGCGGTCCTGGCGCTGACCGACCATACCGCCCTGGCCGGCGGGACCGGGGAATTCCTGGCCCTGGACTGGCGCGCCGCGCTGCCGCCGGTCCTGGCCAAGGCGGAACAGGAGGCGGACTTCATCCTGCTGCTGTCCAACTATTCCTACAGTGAAAACCTCGAGATAGCCAAGGCGCACGGTTCGATCGACCTGATTCTCCAGACCGGTCACGTCGCCGGCAACATGCGGCCCCTCCCGATCTACCGATCCCTGCTGACCCAAACCGATGTCCGGGGCAAATATGTGGGGATTCTCGATATCGATTGGCACGGCCGCAACGGATGGAGCGAAGAGGGAGAGCCGGTGCGGGGCAGGAATGCCAAAGGGCCGGTTTCCACCTACGCCAACCGCTTCATCGCCCTCAGCCAATCTCTGCCCGTTGCCCCTGAGATCGAAACGCTGGTGCGGCAGACCCAGCAACAGATCGA
>WQUH01000124.1 GCA_009782165.1 Pseudomonadota bacterium
GCCGCCGCTGCCTGCGGCAGCAGACTGGTGGGGGTCATGCCGGGAATGGTATTGGTTTCCAGCAGATACAATCCATCGTCCGCCAGGATCATGTCGGTGCGGCTGTAGCCGCGCAGTTGCAGGCAGCGATGGGCGCGGACGGCATAGTCCTGCGCCTGGCGTCGCACCGCTTCGCTCACCTCGGCCGGGCAGATCTCCCGGCTGGCTCCCGGCTGGTACTTGGCCTCGTAATCGAAAAACTCGAATCTGGCGTCGGGGATGATCTCGACCAGAGGCAGGGGTTCGAGGGGGCTGTTGCCCAAAACCCCGGCCGTCAACTCGCGGCCCCTGATGTACTGTTCGACCATGACGCCGGTGTCGTGCCGCAGGGCAAGGAGCAGGGCTTCGGTCAGTTTGGCGGCGTCCCGCACGATCGACATGCCGATGGACGACCCCTGCCGCACCGGTTTGACCACGCAGGGCAGGCCGACCTCGGCGAGAATCCGCCCGGTATCCGCCAGATCGTCGGGGACCGCCATGACCCAGGGGGCCACCGGCAGTCCGTGCAAGCGGTACAGGGTCTTGGCCAGATTCTTGTCCATGGCCAGGGCGCTGCCCAGCACGCCCGCGCCTTGATACGGGATGCCGAGCAGATCGAGAAAGCCCTGGATGGTGCCATCCTCGCCGTTCACCCCGTGCAGCAGGAGAAAGGCGACATCGATTTTGGCGGCATCGACCGCGATCCGGGCCAGATCCGTGGCGGGATCGTAGCGGACCACCTCGTACCTGGCCGGATCGAGCGCCTGCTCCACCCCGGCCGCGCCCCGGAGGGAAACCTCGCGTTCGTCGGATGTTCCCCCGGCAATCAATGCCAATCGAATTTTTGCCATAGCCGGCCTCCTCTCGTACGTGAACATGGAACACTGCGCCCGATACCCGCCGCCATGTTACCATCGCTTCCGGGAAAAACAACAATCAAAAGGGCTGCGGCCGTCGCACCGGGAAACGACCGGCAATTCCATTATTTGATTTGACAAGAGCTTGCGGAACAGATAGGTTACCAGCTTTCAATTCAACCCCTGTCAACGGCGAAGGCCGACCACCAACCACCAAAGGAAGTGATGCAACATGATCGAAGTAGATGTCAGAGGTGACCTTGAGTACGCGATTCGGCAGTTGAAGAAAAAACTGCAAATCGACGGTATCAAACGTGAGCTGAAGCGGCGGGAATACTACGAGAAACCCAGCGTCAAAAAACGCCGCAAGGCAGCGGAAGCCCTGCGTAAACTTCGCAAGTTCAACCGACTGAGAAGTCGGGTCTGAGCGCCATGCCTCAACGGTCCGCCGTTGGGGCATTTTTTATTTTCCCTCTTTTTTTGTATTCACACGCCTCTGCCCACCGCAGCCCTTGCCGCATACCTGCCGGATTTTCTCCGCTATCTGACCATCCAGAGACGGCTGGCCAAGAATACCGTTGCCGCCTACGGGGCCGATCTGCGCGCCTTCCTCCGCTTTCTTGCCCGCCCTGAGCCGCCGTTGCCCGAGGCGGTCGGCAGGGAGGAGGTGCAAGAGTTCCTGCTCCAGTGCCATCGGCGTCGAATCAGCGCCCGCTCCAATGCGCGCCGGCTGGCGGCCCTGCGCGCCTTTTTCCTGTTTCTCGAAAAGCGGGGAGTGCTGACCGTCAATCCCCTGGCTGAAATCGATGGCCCCAAAATCGGCCGCAGCCTGCCCAAGATCCTGACCGTTGCCGAGGTCGACACCCTGCTGCGCCCGCCGGCCGCGCCTACCCCACTGGCGCTGCGCAACACCGCCATGCTCCATCTTCTGTACGCTTCCGGGCTGCGGGTCTCGGAGCTGGTCAACCTGCCGGTGAACGGCTGCAACCTGAACAGCGGTCATCTGCGCATCCTGGGCAAGGGCAACAAGGAGCGGGTCGTCCCCTTTTCGGCGACGGCCGGGGAGCGGGTGCGCGAGTATCTCGAACGGGGCAGGCCCCTGCTGCTCAAGGGCAAGCCGAGCCCGATGCTGTTCTGCTCCAGCCGGGGACGCGCCATCACGCGCGTCCGTTTCTGGCAGATCATCCGGGAGACCGCCCTGGCCGCCGGGATCACCAAAGAGATCAGCCCGCACATGCTCCGCCACTCCTTCGCCACCCACCTGCTCGCCGGCGGCGCCGACCTGCGCTCGGTCCAGATGATGCTCGGCCATACCGACATCGCCACCACCCAGATCTACACCCATGTGGATACTGACCGCCTGAAGGCGATCCATCGGCGCTTCCACCCCCGCGGCTAGGCCGACTCTCCGCGCCGCTGGCCGGCGGGCGACGCAATGGCCGATTTAATCCAACGACGGTTTGGGGGTTGCGTTGGTGGGCGCCGGGAGAATCGGGTGCATCACCTGCGGTTGCTTGCCGGTGGTCGCTTTGAGGAAGGCGACAATCTTGTGCAGATCGCCTTCCTTCAGGTCGGCGCCGAGTTGGGAGTCGTTCATCACCGCCACCGCCTCGTTCAGATCCCAGACAACCCCGGAATGGAAGTAGGGCGGGGTGAGTTCGATGTTGCGCAACGATGGGGATTTGAACGAGAATTCGTCATGTTTGGCCTGGGTCAGGGCAAAACGGCCCGTGTCGCCGGCAATGATTTTTTCGCTCGGTTTTTTGACCACGCCCAGCTCGTAATAGCCGTCGCCGCCCATGTTGACGCCGCTGTGGCAGGAGACGCAGCCGTGCGCCATGAACAGTTTCAAGCCCTCTTTTTCCTCCTGATTCAGCGCCTGGGCATCGCCTTTGAGAAAGAGGTCGAATTTGGAGTCCGGCGTGTTGAGCGTGGCCTCGAACACCTCGATGGCCTTGGCCATGTTGTCGAAGGTCACCGGGTCGGCCTGGCCGGGAAAGGCTTGTTTGAACAGGTTCACGTATTCGGGCATGCTGTTGAGCACCTTGACCACGTTTTCCGGGGTGTTGTTCATCTCCACGCTCGCCTGCACCGGGCCTTTGGCCTGCTCGGCCAGATCCTTGGCGCGGCCGTCCCAGAACTGGGCAAGGTTGAACACCGAGTTGAACACGGTGGGGGCATTGCGCGGCCCTTTCTTCCAGCCGTGACCGGTGGAGGTCTGCTGGTAATCCGCGCCGCCCAGGCCGACGTTATGACAGGTGTTGCAACTGATCAGACTGCTTTTGGACAGCCGGGGCTCGAAATACAGCATCTTGCCCAGTTCGATCTTGACCGGGGTCGCCTCGTTGCCCTTGATGGCCGGCGCCTTGTCCGGGATCGGCTTGAAGGCGGCCTGGGCATCTTTGAGCAGGGTATCTTCCTTGTCCGCGGCATATCCGGCGACGCTTGCGGCAAGGGTGAAAACCAGAGCGGCCACATAGGTTTTTTTCATGATCGTTCTCCGTGGGATGTTTGCTTTGATCTGTGATTGCCGATAGTTGTTTGGCTAACGGCGGTAATAAACAAAGAACGATTCCTGTTTTCAAGCACTATTTTCTCTTGCCGCCCGATCGGGCGGGTCGGGCCGCGTGCCTGTTGTTGGACCTCGCGTCAGGCCAGGGCCTTGCTGGCTCAGCCCTTGATCCCGCCAAAGGCGGCAAAACAGGAATTTTTATGCAGAAGATCGACCGAGCAAAACCCCACTCGCCGCATCAGGTCCAACTGAAAGGTGACCGGACGCGGCGAGTCCTCCCGGTCGATCCAACCGAAGACCTTTTCCCGATAATCCGCGCCTCCCGCTGCTTCGAGATACTCGCCATAACGGCGCCACATGAGCTGCTGCACCTGGCCGTTTTCGTGGCTGACCAGATCGGTCGCCCAGAATGAGCCTCCTGGCCTGAGCAGGCGATGGATTTTGGCGAAAGCATCGAGCCAGTCCTGTTCATCGCGAAGATGATGGAGGACCGCCGCTGCCAGGATGATGTCGTAGCCATCGTCGGCAAAGTGAACAGTCCGAAAATCTCCCTGCCTGATGGTGATCCGGCCGCTGGTCTCCTGGGCAACCCTTTGCCGGGCGCGGACGAGCATGGGCATGCTGAGGTCGTTCAGGTCGCAGTCGACGTTGCCGCCATGACTGCGCAGCAACTTGATCGTATTGTTACCCGCTCCGCATCCGATATCGAGCATGGTGCCTATGACCGGCGTGGCCGCCAGGGCGGCGGCTGTGATCAGCTCCATTGCCAGCGGCGCATCCATCGTCGCCGTCTGGCCTGTTTCCAGGTTGGCAAAGCGTTCGACATCCTGGTCAAACCGTTGTTCGATCTCGACAGACGTGGATTTCCGCTGGAGTGGGGTAGGCATGATTCCTCGAACTGTTGGCGGTTGCCGCTGAAGCCGCGCCTGGGCTTACGCGCTTGATAGACGAAAAAACCGTGCTCGCCTGCCGGGTGGCCGGGTCGGTTATGGAGGCGCGGGGGCAAGCGGATCGGGCGGGTCGGGCCGCGTGCCTGTTCATTGCCTGCTGAGCGCCAGGCGACCGGCCAGCAGCACGAAAATCGAGCCGGCCGCCCGATGCATGACCACCTGGGCGCGCGGCGAATGTTTGAGCCAGCGGCCGATGCTGCCCGCGGCCCAGGCGATGCCGCCAAAGACCGCAAGGGTGCAGACTATGAAGACCGCGCCCAGCAGGGCGATCTGCAGCGGGATCGAGCCGCGGGCCGGATCGGCGAACTGCGGCAGGAAGGCCAAAAAGAAAATGGCCACCTTGGGATTGGTGACATTCATCAGGATGCCTCTGCCGTACCGGGCCCATCCCCCGGTGGGGCCGCTCTGCCCCCCGGCCGAGACAATGGCGCCGGCGCGAAACGCCTGCCACGCCAGATAGAGCAGATAGCAGGCGCCGGCCATCTTGAGCGCGTTGAAGGCCACGGCGGATTTCTGCAGGATGGCGGCCACCCCCAGGGCCACGGCGCTGGTATGGACCAGCAGTCCGGTGCACAGACCAAGGGTGATCAGCAGGCCCGCCCGGCGGCCGTACAGCGCCGAATGGGCGAGCACAAAGATGTTGTCGGGGCCCGGCGCGATTGCCAGGGCCGCGGATGCGGCGGTGAACAGCAACAGGGCATCGGGCGGGATGATCATACGGGTGGTCGGTGTCGGTGAAGGTCCGCACCCAGACGGCATGCGCCCGGAACCGGGCCGGGCGGTTCTG
>WQUH01000125.1 GCA_009782165.1 Pseudomonadota bacterium
GGCCGCGGGTTCAAGCTCGATGTGACCGTGCATCGCGGCGCCGGCGCATACGTCTGCGGCGAGGAAACCGCCCTGCTCGAATCCATCGAGGGCAGGAAAGGCCAGCCGCGCAGCAAGCCGCCGTTCCCCGCGGTCGAGGGTCTCTACGGCTGCCCCACCATCATCAACAACGTGCAGAGCATCGCCTCCCTGCCGTTCATCCTGGCCAACGGCGCCGATGCCTACAGGGCCTTCGGCACCGAGAAGAGCGCGGGAACCCATCTGTTCGGCATCTCGGGACTGGTCAAAAAACCCGGAATGTACGAGCTGCCCCTGGGCCTGCCGCTGCTCGAGGTGATCGAACAGGTGGCCGGCGGCATGCGCGACGGCCGCACCCTGAAGGGGGTGATCCCCGGCGGGAGTTCGACCCCGGTGCTGACGCCCGAAGAGGCGCAGACCGTGACGCTCGACTATGAATCCATGGCCGCCCACCACACCATGTTCGGCTCCGGCGGCATTGTGGTGCTCGACAACACGGTCGACATGGTCAAACTGGTCGAGAACCTCATCTACTTCTACCACCACGAGTCCTGCGGCCAATGCACGCCGTGCCGCGAGGGGCTCGGCTGGATGCTGAAGATTGTGCGCAGGATCTTGCGGGGCGAAGGGACCATGGCCGACATCGATCTGCTGCTCGAGTTGTGCGACAACATCGAGATGAAGACTGTCTGCGTCCTCTCGGCGGCCTGCACCATGTCGGCGCGCAGTTACTTGAACAAATTCCGGCATGAATTCGAGGCGTACGTCACGGGCGTCGCTCCGGCTCAGGCCGCGATATACCAGGAATAAGGGTCTGCCATGGCTGAGAAGGTACAACTGTTTGTCAACGGTCAGGAAGTAGAAGTCGAAGCAGGGAAGAATCTGATCGACGCCTTCGGCGCGATCGGGGTCAAGATCCCGCATCTCTGCTATCATCCCGCCCTGGGCGCTGACGGCAACTGCCGCATGTGCCTGGTCGGCATCGAGGATGGCCGGCCGCCGATCGTGCCGGCCTGCAAAACCAAGGTCGCCGCCGGGATGAAGGTGCAGTTGGACACGGAAAAGATCAAAAAGATCCAGCGCGACATCATGGAGTTCGAGCTCATCAACCATCCGATCGACTGCCCGGTTTGCGATCAGGCCGGCGAATGCAAGTTGCAGGATTATTACATGAAATATGACGGCCAGCCCAGCCGGATGACCGTCAAGCAGGTGTTGAAGAGCAAGCAGATGGATTTTGGCTGCGGCGTGGTGCACGACCAGGAACGGTGCGTGCTCTGCGCCCGGTGCGTCCGCTTCACCCGTCTGATTACCAAGACCGGCGAACTGGGCATCGTCAACCGGACCGATGCCGCCCGGGTCACGATTTTTCCGGGACGCCCCCTGCACAACCGCTATGCCCTGAATGTGGTCGATCTGTGCCCGGTCGGCGCCATGACCAGCCGCGACTTCCGCTTCAAACAGCGCGCCTGGTTTCTCACCCGGAGCGCGTCCATCTGCCAGGGATGCAGCAAGGGCTGCAATATCTTCATCGACCACAACCGGGAGAAATACAAAGACGACATCATCTACCGCTATCGGCCGCGCCGCAACCAACTGGTCAACGGCTATTTCATGTGCGATGCCGGGCGGATGACCTACAAGGGCGAAAATGACGATCGTCTGCTCACGCCCCAGGTCGACGGCCGCGCCGCCAGCCTTGACGAGGCAATCGAGACGGTGCGCCGGGCAATCAGCGAGGCGAAGAAAATCGCGATGCTCGTCTCGCCGAACGCCTCCCTGGAACAGATGTACGCCATCCAGCGGTTCGCCGCCGCCATCGATGCCGCCCTGAGCGGCTACAGCGACGGCTGCGTCATGGCGGGAGACGGCGACGGCTGGCTCATTCAGGATGACAAATCAGCCAATCGGGCCTCCTTTGCCCTCCTGAACATCGATGCCTCCAAGGCCGGTTTTGCGGCGGCGGTCAGCGGCGCCGACCTGGTGCTCAATTTCTTAAACGATCTGGACCGGTCGCTGGGCGAGGATGACCTGACTCAGTTGCCGGCCACCGCCCACCTGGTCTCCCTTGCCAGCTCCTTGACCGCCTGTGTGGCCCGGTCGGCGGTGGCCTTGCCGGTGGCCTCCTACAGCGAGGATGCGGGCAGCCTGGTCAACTGCGATGGCCGGCTCCAGCGCTACGAGGCGGCGGTGCTGAAAAATCAGCCGCTCAAAAGCCTGATCGAGGTGACGCGGCTCCTGGGCGGTTCGGTCAGGAACATTCAGGAGGCCCGCGCCGGTTTGCAGACCGCGGTCGCTGTCCTGAACGATGTCGATCTGGAACGGATCCCGGCGGACGGGATTGCACTTACTGCAAGCGAGGTTGCCCATGTCGCAGCTTGATCTTCTTCTTCTCGTCCTCCGGGTGGCCTTCGGCGCGTTCGTGCCGCTCTGCTTCATCGCGGTTCTCGTCTGGATGGAGCGCCGCGGCGCCGCCTTCTTTCAGGACCGATCGGGCCCCAACCGCGCCCACATCTTCGGCTTCAGGGCCGGCGGTCTGGTGCAGAACCTTGCCGATGCGATCAAACTGATCACCAAGGAAGACATTGTTCCGGACCATGTCAAACACAAGTTTTACTTTGTCTTGGCCCCGGTCATCGTGTTCAGCATCGCCATCCTGTCCTTTGCCGCGGTGCCGTTTGCCGATGCGCTGATCCTGGGCGGCAAGAAGTACCTGATGCAGACCATCCCGACCGATCTCGGCATCCTCTGGTTCCTGGCCCTGGCGGGCTTTGCCGTGTACGGGATCATTCTGGCCGGCTGGTCCTCGCACAGCAAGTACGGCATCCTCGGCGGACTGCGGGCGGCTGCCCAAGTCATCAGCTATGAAATACCGATGGGATTTGCCATCATCAGCGCGCTGGTCGTGTACGGCACGGTCAACCTCACGGAGATCGCCCACTATCAGGGCCAGCTCCTGTTCGGTTTCATTCCGATGTGGGGCGTGGTGGTGCAGCCCCTGGGCGCGATCATCTTCATCGTGGCCGCCTTTGCCGAGGCGAACCGCACCCCCTTCGACCTGGCCGAGGGCGAGAGCGAGCTGGTGGCCGGTTTTCATGTCGAATACAGTTCGATGAAATTCGGCATGTTTTTCATGGGCGAGTATGTGGCCATGTTCACCTCCAGCGCGATCATCGTCACCCTCTACTTCGGCGGCTATCAGATCCCCTGGTTTTCCACCGAGGTGCTGGTCAACAACGCCAGGGCGATCACCGTGCTGCTCATGCTGCTGATGCCCGCATGCGCGTGGATCTTCATCCGGTGGATGCACAAGAACAACAGAAGTCACTACGACTGTCCCGACGATCACCGGGTACGGGAAGCCCTGATCTATGCGAAGATCATCTGGGGCGTGGTGGCCGCGCTCGAGATTGTACTCTTCATCTACCTCATCACCGTTTCAGGCGGCGCCGCGGACCGCATTCTGGTCGCCCTGCTGCAGATCGCCACCTTCCTGGTCAAGACGACGCTGATGTGCTTTGTCTATGTCTGGGTGCGGTGGACCCTGCCGCGTTTTCGCTATGATCAGTTGCAGAAGTTGGGCTGGCAGATCCTCCTGCCGCTTTCGCTGCTGAATATTTTCGTTACAAGCGCAGTTGTGGTTGCGTTGAATTAGGAAAGGAGCCGGCATGGGTGCAAAAGCGAAAATAATGGAGCGTACAGGCAAAAGCTTTTATGAGCGGCTGTATCTGATCGAGATCTTCAAGGGCATGGCGGTGACCCTTGGTCACTTCATGACCAACTTCCTTGATAACTCGAAACTGTACGTGCGGCACTATCCCGAGGTGCAGCCCGAAATCCCCGCCCGGTGGCGCGGCCGTCACCGCCTGACCAAGCATGAAGACGGCACCATGAAATGCGTGGCCTGCTTCATGTGTCAGACCAACTGCCCGGCCAAGTGCATCATGATCGAGGCGGGCGAGCGGATTGACGGCCGGTCGGAAAAGATGCCGGTGCGGTTTACCATCGACCTGCTGGAGTGCATCTACTGCGGCTACTGCGTCGAAGCCTGCCCCATGGATGCCATCCGCATGGATACCGGTATCTTTGCCGTGACCGGCGCAGACCGGCAATCGTTTGTGATGGGGCTCACGGCGCTGCTGGCCACACCGGGCGCCTACACCGAAGAAGAGTACAAAAAAGGGGGCGTTTGAACCTATGTTCGCCGACGGTCTATTTCTCGTGTTTGCCGTGCTGGCCGTGCTGGGCGCGGTTGGCCTGGTGCTGTTTCGCCACCCGATGAACGGAGCGATGAGCTTTGTCGTCACCCTGATTGCCCTGGCAGGCTTGTACGCCTTGCTGTCGGCGAAACTGATTTTTGCCCTGCAACTGATTGTCTACGCCGGGGCGATCATGTCGCTGATCGTGTTCATCATCATGTTCTTGAACATCCAGCCGGCCGATCTCCCCCAGGAGGAAACGAAACTGCTCTCCATTCTGGGCGGCGGCATCGTGGTGCTGCCCATCGGCTGGTTCCTGTTCAAGATCGTCAAGAGCCTGCCGATGCATTCCGTCGCCATCATGGGCACCGACTTCGGCGGCGTCAAGGAAGTCGGGCTCGTTTTATTCCGCGACTGGTTGATCCCGTTCGAGATCGTTTCGATCCTCCTGCTGGTCTCCCTGGTTGGCGCTGTTATCCTGGCAGGCAAAAGGGGGACCGCGAAATGATGCACTGCTATCTCTACCTGAGCATTATCCTGTTTTGCCTCGGCATGGTCGGCGTCATCGCCAGGCGGAACGTGTTCACCGTGTTCATGTCCATCGAGCTGATGCTGAACGCCGCGAACCTGGTGTTCGTCACCTTTGCGCGGGTTCATGAGCATGTGGACGGCCACGTCCTGGCGATGATGGTGATGGCGGTTGCCGCCGCTGAAGCGGCCCTGGCGCTTGCCGTGGTGATTCTGCTGCACAAACACAAGAGCAAGCTCGATACCAACGTGTTCAGCTTGCTGAAGGGGTGATTCCATGGTGCAAAGTGTCGATTATCTGGGGTTGATCCCGCTGTTTCCCCTGATGGGGGCGGTCCTCATCGGACTGCTGCATATCTTCACCTGCCGGCGGACCGTG
>WQUH01000126.1 GCA_009782165.1 Pseudomonadota bacterium
CGGATGCACCGGACCGGCCGCGCCCTGGTCGGCACCGGGTCCATTGACGGCCAACTGGTGTTGCGGCTGCTGATCACCAACATCAATACCGACAGGCCCGAGATCGACCGCTTTCTCCAGTTGGTGGTCGAGACCGGCCGTGAGCTGCTGGCCGAGAGGCATGGCCGGCAATAATCGATAACGACGAGGCGAACATGAGCGACAACGACTACATGGTAACTCAGAAAGAGGCGGCCGATTTCCTCAAGGTATCGACCAAATCCATCGGTCGATACCGCAAACGGGGCCTGCCCTACAAACTGGTGCTCAATCCGGTGACCGGCAAACAGGAGGTCCGCTTCCGCTATGCCGATCTGGAACGCTGGGACGAGGGTCGGCAACTGCTTGCCACCTACGCCCGCGACGGCAAGGAGACCGCCGCCGACGAACGGAAAACGGACGGCAACCTGGCCGCGGCCCTCGATGTCAGCGACAGCCTTCTGGAAGATCTGCTGCTGGCCTACAAACAGCAGATCGAGCTGCTGCGCGAGCAGTTGGAGGACATGCGCGGGCAACTGGCGCGCCGCGACCGGCAGATCGACGACCTGATGCGGTTGATGATGGGCCTGCAACTGGAATACAAGCCCGTGCCCCTTGCGTCCGAGCCGCCTCGGGCCGACGGCCGGGAAGCGAGTCCGCTGCGGGATGCGGGGCGGCCGCTGCCGGAGAAGCGGGCGACGGAGATCTACGAGGCCGAGGTGCTGTCGGTTGCCGAACCGATGACGCCGCATCCCGTGGCTGCGCCGACAATGGCGGAACCACCCCGGATCGAGCCGGTTGCGGCGCCGCCTCAAGCGCCGATGCAAACACCGATTCAGGCACCGACGCAAGCATCGACGCAAGCGCCGACGAAGGCGCGGAAGGTGTTCAGTTGGGAACAGCTTGCGGCCTCGATCCAACGGTTGCGGGACAAGGGAAAAAGCTACGACGAGATCGCAAGGGGGCTCAACCAGATCAGCGTGGCCACCGTTTCCGGCCATCCGGAGTGGACGGTCCTGGAGGTCCAGGCCCTGCTGCCGGGGCCGATGGCGCCGGTTCCCCGCGCCATGACCGACGAATACATCCTGTGAATGCGGCATCTCCCTGTTGTGGCGCGGCTTTGCTTCCTTTTTCCGGGCGGGCCGCAATCGCGGCTTGACTTCGCCGCACGCCCCAGGTAGGATGGCCGCATTGAGGTTCAGGTGTCCGTATCAACGGATGAAAAGGGAATCCGGTGCGATGCCGGAACGGGCCCGCCGCTGTGGCCGGGGACAAATTCCGCAGGACTGCCACTGTTCCGTCAGGAATGGGAAGGCGCGGAAGGAGGACGATCCGGAAGTCAGAAGACCTGCCTGAACTGTGAACACCGGCCCCGCAGGCAAACGGGGCGGTGATGGACTCCAGCGGTATACAAGGGACATCCTGGATCGGTTCACTGGTCCGGGATTTTTTTTATTTCGGGCCGCAATCAAGGCGGTCAGCCGCCAAACGAACCGGCCGCCACACGGCTGGGGGAGCAAGCGGTGCAGGAAAACACGGCGATTGTACTGGCCTCGTTCGGCACCACGGGCGAGACCGCGGTGGGCGGGATACTGGCCATCAGGGATGCCCTGGCCGCCGCCTTCCCGCGCACTGACATCAGGCTGGCCTTCACCTCCAACCAGGTCCGCCGCATCTGGAGCCGCCGCGCCGCCGACCCGGCCTACCTGGCCGCTCATCCCGAGATTCCGGGGGAAATCCTCGGAATCCAGGGCGCCCTGGCCGCCATCGCCACCCTGCAGGATCAGGGCTACACCTCCCTGGTCATCCAGCCCACCCACATCACTCCGGCCGAGGAGTTTCACGATCTGGCCGCCTATGTCCACGGCCTGCTGTCGATCCGCACCCTGCAACCGCGCCGGCAGCCGTTTCAGACCATCGCCCTCGGCCGGCCGCTTCTGGGCGCCTACTCTCCCGACCATCCCTACGCCGACGACATCCTCGCGCTGGCGCAGGCCCTGGCCGCCGATGCCGCCCTGGCGCTCCGCCACCACGCCACCCTGGTCTATATGGGACACGGCAACCGCCACTTCCCCTTCGGCGGGCTGTACCTCGAATTCGCGGCCCGGATGCGTCAGTTGTATCCCGAGATCCTGACCCTGGCCGGCACGGTCGAGGGCTTTCCCTCCTTCGACACCGTACTGGCCACTTTGCGGCTGCAAAAGGTGCGGCGGGTTCTGCTCAAACCCCTGCTCGTCGTTGCCGGCGAGCATGCCATCCGCGACCTGGCCGGCCCCCAGGAAAGCTCCTGGAAATCGATGCTCGGCCGGGAGAGGATCGAAGTCCTGCCGGTTGCCAAAGGCTTGAGCGAACATCCGGGCGTGGCCCGCATCTTCGTCAACCATGCCGCCCAGGCCGCGGCCGAGGCCGGACTGGAGCTGCGCTGATGCGCCGCCGGGCCCTTTTCGTCTGGATGCTGCCGCTGGCTGCGGCGCTGGTCTTCGGCGTGGCCCTGTCGGCCACCCTGGGCTTCCTTGAGGTGTCGATCCCGGATGTGTTCGCCATCCTGTTTGCCAAGGCGCACGGTCAGGGGCCGCCCGCGGGCATCGATCCGGTGGCCGCCGCCGTGGTCGCCGACGTGCGCCTGCCCCGGATCCTGGCCGCTGTGCTGGTCGGCGGCCTGCTCGGGGTCAGCGGCGCGGTCTTCCAGGCGATTCTGCTCAATCCCCTGGCCGATTCCTATACCCTGGGCATCTCCACCGGCGCCGCCTTCGGCGCCTCGCTGGTGATTGTCCTGCAAATCTTCGGCCTGGCCCTGCCGCCCGGCGTCACCGTTCCGGTCTTCGCCTTCGGCGGCGCGGCCGGCACGCTTGCGGCGGTGCTGTTTCTCGCCGCCGGCGACCGGCGGCTGTCCTCCACCAGTCTGATCCTCGCCGGGGTGATCGTGTCCGCCATCCTGTCGGCGGCCATCGGCCTGCTCAAATTTCTTGCCGACGAGCAGGTGGGCCTGATCGTCTTCTGGCTGATGGGCAGCCTGGCCGGGGCCTCGTGGATGAACATCCTTCTGCTTGCGCCCGCGGCCCTGCTGGGCACCCTGATTGCCGTGTATTACAGCCGCGATCTCAACATCATGGCCACCGGCGACCGCGCCGCCACCTCGCTCGGCGTCGACATCGTCCGCCTGCGGTTCGTGCTGCTGGCCGTCGCCACCCTGATGACCGCCCTGGCGGTTTCGGTCTCGGGCATCGTCGGTTTTGTCGGCCTGATCGTGCCGCACCTGCTCCGCCATCTGAGCGGCCCGGACAACCGGACCCTGATCCCGCTGGCCTTCTGCACCGGCGGCTTGCTGCTGCTGGTCGCCGACACCCTGACCAGGGCGGTGCTGCCGGTGGAGGTGCCCATCGGGGTGCTGACCGCGCTCTTGGGCGGCCCCTTTTTCTGTGTCCTCTTCAAAAAACGGCAACGGGATGGCGCGACCGCTTTCTGAACCAGACACGGACCTGCTGTGGTCGCTGACCGGGGTGTGCTTCGGCTACCATCAGACGCCGGTGCTGCGCGACATCACCCTGGGCCTGCGTTCCGGCCGCTGCACCGGCATCCTCGGCCCCAACGGCAGCGGCAAGACCACTGTGCTCGACCTGCTGGCCGGCCTGCACAGGCCGCAATCCGGCGCCATCGAATTTCAGGGACGGCCGCTTGCGGCCTGGCCGAAAAAACATCTGGCCCGGCTGCTGGCCCTGGTGCCGCAGGATTTCATGGTCGGTTTCGGCTTTTCGGTGCGCGAGGTGGTTGAAATGGGGCTCCATCCGCATCTCCACCGCTTCGCCGCCCCCAGCAGGGCAGACCTGCAACTGGTCGACCAGGCCCTGGCCGCCACCGGCATCGAGGCCCTGGCCGACCGGCCGGTCACCCGCCTGTCCGGCGGCGAAAAACAGCGGGTGGCCGTGGCCCGCGCCCTGGCGCAGCGGCCGGCGGTGCTGCTGCTCGACGAGGCCACCTCCAACCTCGACATCCACCACAGCCTGGAACTGCTCCAGCTCATCCGCAGGCGTTTCGAGCAGCAGGCGATGCAGGTGGTGGCCGTGATGCACGATCTCAATCTGGCCGCGTCCTTCTGCGATCATCTGATCTTCCTCAAAGGGGGACAGGTGATCTGCCAGGGGCCGACCGACCAGGTGCTGACGCCGGCGACCATCCAGACCGTCTACGGCGTCGAGGCGGAAGTGACCGCCAGCGCCTTTACCCATTGCCGGCAGGTGAGTTTCAGGCTGCCGGTTGCCCATTGACCTCAACCGATCACGTCCAGTTCCATGCGCCGCACAATCTTTTTTTTATTAATCCCCTGTTTCGCGTTCCTGTTCGCCACCCTTGCCGCCGCCGCGTCGATTGTCGACAGCGAGCAACGCACCCTGGCCTTTTCCCAGCCGTTCAAACGGATCATTTCGCTCTACCCGGCCCATACCGCCAACCTGCTCGAACTGGGGCTGAACCGGGAGATCATTGCCGGCGGTCCCGGCGACACGCGGCTGCCCGGCCGGCCGGTGGTCCAGTTTCAGGATGACCCGGAGCGCCTCCTGGCCCTCAAGCCGGATCTGGTGCTGATCCGGCCGATGATCAGCCGCAGCCACCCCAACCTGGTGCGCATCCTGGAAAAGAACAATGTGCGGGTGGTCTCCCTGCAACCCACCGACGCCTCGGAGATGTTCGCCTACTGGCTGACCCTGGGCAAGCTGACCGGCCGCGAGCCGCAGGCCCAGGCCATGGTCGACGCCTTTCACCGGAAGCTGGCCGCGATCACCGAACCGGTGCGGAAGATCCCCTTAGAAAAGCGCAAGCGGGTCTACTTCGAGGCCATCCACCGGCAGATGAAGACCTTTGCCCCCAAGTCCATCGCCATGTTTGTCCTGGAATCGGCCGGCGGCATCAACGTCGCCGCCGATGCCGAACAGGTGCGCGAAACCAACATCGCCGCCTACGGCAAGGAGCGCATTCTGGCCAAGGCCGGCCAGATCGATCTCTATCTCGCCCAGAGCGGCCGGATGAATCCGGTGAGCGTGGACGACATCGTCAGGGAGCCGGGTTTCGGCGTGATCAAGGCGGTCCGCGCCAACCAGGT
>WQUH01000127.1 GCA_009782165.1 Pseudomonadota bacterium
CACGCCCTGGAACGGCATTTCGAGGAGCTGGGCGAGTCGGTGCGGCTGCGGTCCGTGCTTCCCGATCAAGAGTGCCTGCCTGAAATCTGCGAGGACGCGGCCCATGATGTCTGCATGCTCACCAACCCGCGCCCGGCCACGGCCGAGGATCTGCTGGCCATCTGCGAAGAGGCGTGGTGATGGAACAGATGGAACAGGAGCTGGAAGAGGATCTTGTCTGTAGCATCCTTGGCATCAGGCAGACCAAGCTGAGTTTTTTCCAGGAATGGCAGCGCAACCTGCGGGATCTCAAACAGGCCCATCAGGAATCTGAACGGCAACGGCTGGCCAACGCCGCCATTCTGGAGGGCATTACCGATGTGATGATGGTGCTGGACAAGGATCTGCGCATTCTCTCCGTCAACCAGGTGATGCAGAACCTCTTTCCCGGCCGGAACTGTGAGGGGGAATACTGTTACCGGCTCTTTGCCGACGCCGCCGACCCCTGCCCGGAATGCCCGGCTTTTTTCTCGCTGCTGCACCAGACCGTGAACCGGGGAAGCGCCATCTTTCAGCTCAACGGCAGCAACCGGCATTTCGACATGGTGGCCTCGCCCCTGGAGCGGCCCGGTCAAGGCCGGGCCGTCCTGATGTTCAAACGCGATGTCACCAGGGAAAAGGCCCTGCAGGCGCAGATCTACCAGGCGGAAAAAATGGCCTCCATCGGCATGCTGGCCGCCGGCGTGGCCCATGAAATCAACAATCCCCTGACCGCTATCGCCGGCTTTGCCGAGGGCATCAGGCGCCGCATTCCTCAACTGACGGCAAGCGCCCCGCCCGAATTCGCCTCGGATCTGGACGAATACTCCGGTATTATTCTCCAGGAATGCAACCGCTGCCGCGACATCGTCCAGGCCCTGGTCAACTTCAGCCGGGTCCAGCCCTCGAAAAAAGCCGTGTGCCTGTCCGCCATGATCGAAGAGGCCTTTTCGCTGTTGCGGCACAGCATCAAGCGCTTCAAAGGGATTGTCATCCGCCTGGAACTGGACCCCGATATGCCTGACGTGTGGCTGGACGATACCCAGGTGCGCCAGGTGGTGCTCAATCTGGTCACCAATGCCCTCGATGCGCTGACGATCAGCCCTCAGGGAGAAGAGATCAAGGAAGCACAAGGGGTTATCGTGATCCGGACGATGCGGGAAAGCGGCTTTGTGATCCTGCAGGTGGAGGACAACGGCTCGGGCATCGAGCCGCACCATCTGCCGATGGTCTTCGATCCCTTTTTTACCACCAAGACCAAAGGGCTGGGCCTCGGGCTTGCCATCTCCTACAGCGTGGTCAAGGCCCATGGCGGCGACATCAGGCTGGTGCGCACGCCCGAGGGAACAACCAGGGTCACGGTCAGTCTGCCGCTGCAGGGGCTGGGCGTTCTTGCGCCCGGTCATGCGGTTATTGGCGCCTAGAGGCTTTTGCCTCCACCCCTGGAACGCGCCCTGAAATAGCGCTGAGGAACAAGTGCTATGCAATCCGATTATTCCATTCTGGTCGTGGACGACGAGGATTCCATCCGCCGCCTGCTGCAGAAAGAGCTGGCGTCGCCGCGCCGCCGCATCCGCGCCGTTGCCTCGGCCGCCGAGGCTCTGCGCCTCTGCCGCGTGGACAGCTTTGAGGTCATCCTGCTGGACATCCGCCTGGACGACGGCAACGGCCTGGACCTGCTGCCCGATTTTCTCCGTCTTTTGCCCGATGCCAAGATCATCATGATTACCGGCCATGCCGACCTGGACGGCGCGGTCACGGCCATGCGCAACGGGGCCTATGATTTTGTGGCCAAACCCTTTACCTTGAGCAAACTGGATCTGATCGTCGACCGGGCCGTCGAGCACACCTCCCTGGCCCGCGAAAACCGCAGCCTGCGGCTGGCATCCGGCAACAAGGAGCATCGGCTGGTCGGCACAAGCCCGGCTATGCGCGACCTTGCCTTTCTGCTGAGCAAGGTGGCGCCGACGGATGTGCCGGTGCTGATCACCGGGGAATCCGGCACCGGCAAGGATGTGGTGGCGGCGGAGATCCACCGGGCCAGCGCCCGCCGCGCCCAGCCCTTTGTGGTGAAAAACTGCGCCGGCCTGCAGAAGGAGCTGGCGCGCAGCGAGCTGTTCGGCCACGTCAAAGGCTCGTTCACCAATGCGCTGGAGTCCACGGAAGGTCTGATGACCTTTGCCAACCGGGGCACGCTTTTTTTGGACGAGGTGGGCGAGCTGCCCCTCGAGGTACAAACCCTGCTGCTGCGGGTGCTGGAAAATCAGCGCTACCGCCGGGTGGGCGAAAAGGATGAGCGCAACGCCGATGTGCGCTTTCTGTGCGCCACGAATCGCAATCTGGCCAGCGAGGTGCAGCGGGGCCACTTTCACGAGGCCCTGTACCACCGCATCAATGTCTTTCAGCTCAGCCTGCCGGCCCTGAAAGAACGGCGGGAGGACATCCCCCTGCTGGTGGCCCACTTTCTTGCCCAGTTGGGCGGCGACCGGATGCGCGCCAGCGTCTCGCCCGCCGCCATGGACTGCCTGATGCGCTATCACTGGCCGGGCAATGTCCGGGAATTGCGCAATATCATCGAGCGCGGTCTGATCCTGGCCGAGAACAATATCATCTCCGAAAAAAATCTGCCCCGCGACCTGGTGGAATCGGTGGCGGGATTGCGCCACGTCCCTGCCTCGGGGCGGGCGGAGGGACCATCCGATGAGGCGGAGGCGCGGTTTTCCCCACTCGGCACAAGGGCCGGCGGGGCGTCTCTTCCCCCTGATGCCTCCCTGCTGCTGGACGATGTGGAGCGCGGCCATATTGCCCGCGTCCTGGCCATGTTCGGCGGCAACAAACAGAAGGCCGCCAAAGCGCTTGGCATCGCGCGCAAGACCCTGTACCGGCGGCTGAAGGCGATGGGGCTTGAATAGAGGCCGCCGCCTTTGCCTTCCCCGGTCCGGATAGCGTGATGTGACAAAGTGACACAGGCGCGTTTGACTACACCGGGAACCTGCCTGGCCCGGAAAAGTGGGGTGTTTTGCCGCATCCCTGTGCTCTTCATCCTGTAACCAGGCAACAATATTCAACAAATAAATGGGCACGCCTTTTGCTGCGCTTGCATGTGGTTGATGGACTTTGCCATGACGGCCCGGATGCCGTTGTACCGCGCCCGGCAATCCGGGCGGGCTTGCCGGTCGGGAGGTGCGGTTGCTGCCGGCAGGAGCTTGTTGACAACACGGGCATATCGCGCTAACGTTGCAAAAATTATTGAATTACTGCTGATTTTCCATTTCCGGACCCATACCCTCGCACTACGGATACGGAGTCCTGAAGAGGCCCGGTGACGCATTTCTACAGTGTCTCATTTCTACCCTAAGGAGCTTGCGAATGGCTGATAAAATTGTACGTGTCAACATGTCGGACCTGAGCACCAAGGTCGAAGCGGTACCCGCAGCATGGATGGGGCTTGGCGGCCGCGGACTGACCTCGACCATTGTCGCGGCGGAGGTTGTTCCCACCTGTCACCCCTTGGGAAAACACAACAAGCTGGTGTTTGCCCCAGGGCTGCTTTCCGGCACCGCCGCGGCCAACTCCGGCCGCCTTTCCTGCGGCGCCAAAAGCCCCTTGACCGGCACCATCAAGGAGTCGAACGCCGGCGGCACCTCGGCGCAGATGCTGGCGAGGCTCGGGGTCAAGGCCCTGATTATCGAAGGGAAACCCGCCGACGACTCCGCCTGGTACAGCCTGCATATCGATGCGGCTGGCGCGACCATCAAAAAAGAGACCGAAGTGGTCGGCATGGGCAACTTTGACGTGGTCCAGACCCTCAACAACCGTCTGGGGCCGAAGGTCGGCATCATCGCCATCGGCCCGGCCGGCGAGATGCGCATGTCCGGGGCCAACATCTCGATCAAGGATCCGGAGAGCCATGTGCGCTCCAACGGCCGCGGCGGCCTGGGCGCGGTCATGGGTTCCAAAAAAATCAAGTTCATCTCGATCGAGCCCACCGACCAGAAGGTGCCAATCGCCGATTCCACGGCCTTCCAGGCGGCAAACCGTACCTTTACCAAGGCCCTGGCCGACAACCCCATCAGCAAGGCCCTGGGCCAGTACGGCACCGACGTGCTGGTCAACATCATCAACGAAGCCGGCGCCCTTCCCACCAAAAACTTCACCAAGGGGCAGTTCGAAGGGCACGAGGCCATTTCCGGCGAGACCATGCACGACACCATCGTTGCCCGTGGCGGCAAGCCGAAACACAACTGCCATCTGGGCTGCGTCATCCAGTGTTCCCAGATCTATAACGATGCCAAAGGCGCGTACAAGACCTCGGGTTTCGAGTACGAGAGCATCTGGGCGCTGGGGGCGGACTGCTGCATCGACAACCTCGACCATGTGGCCGAGGCGGATCACCTGCTGGATGAGATTGGCCTCGATTCCATCGAAACCGCGGTTGCCTTCGGCGTCGCCATGGAGGCCGGCGTGCTCAAATTCGGCGACGGCGCCGAGCTGTGCCGCATCCTGAAGGAAGAGGTGGCCAAGGGAACGCCGCTGGGCCGTATTATCGGCAACGGCGCGGGTTCGGTCGGCAGAACCTTTGGCGTCACCCGCGTGCCCGTGGTCAAGAATCAGGCGATTCCGGCCTACGACCCGCGCGCCATCAAGGGCATCGGCATCACCTACGCCACCTCGACCCAGGGCGCGGACCACACCATGGGATACACCATTGCCACCAACATCTTGGGCGTCGGCGGCAAACTCGATCCGCTGAGCAAGGAGGGCCAGGTCGAGTTGTCCCGCAACCTGCAGATCGTAACCGCCGCCGTCGACTCCACCGGCATGTGCCTGTTCATCGCCTTTGCCGCCATGGACGACGCCACCTGTCTGCCGGCCTTAATCGACATGATCAATGCCCGTTTCGGCATCAACCTGACAGCCGACGATGTGACCAACCTGGGCAAGACCATCCTCAAGACCGAGCGCGCCTTCAACCTGGCCGCCGGTTTCACCAACAAGGACGACCGCTTGCCCGAATTCTTCGCCGAAGAGCCGATCGCGCCCCACAATGTCGTCTGGGATA
>WQUH01000128.1 GCA_009782165.1 Pseudomonadota bacterium
GCGAGGAACCGAAAAACTCTCGCCTCATCGCCGCACGCGCCTTCCTTATGGCATCGTGCCCTCTTCGCTCTGATACAACCGGCGGAAGCGGGCGATCGATTCCTCAAGCTCGCGCGGCAGGCGCAGGCCGTATTGCGCCACATATTCGGCGGCCATGCGGTGGGTGTTGAAGATGGGGATGTTGAGCCGGAGGTTGTTTAAGGCGCATTCCAGGTACGATTCCGGCCGGTCGTAAAACGATTCGAGGATGGCGGGCAAAATCTGATAAAAGGCGGCGGCGTCCTCGGTGTACAGCAGGGCATCGGGCGCTTCGCTCAGGTCGGCGTCTTCGACCGGGCCTTCGTAGCCGAATTTCCAGCCTGTCTGCCCGCCGTGATAGCCCTCGACCCACCAGCCGTCCATGATGCTGATATTCGGAACCCCGTTCATCGCCGCCTTCATGCCGCTGGTGCCGCTCGCCTCGAGCGGCCGCTTGGGACTGTTGAGCCAGGCATGGACGCCGCTGACCATCAGCTTGGCGATCTGCATGTCGTATCCGGGGATGAAGACCAGCTTGCCCAAGCCCCTGCTGCGGACGTAGAGCTCTTCCTGATTGTCGAGGATCAGTTTCAGCACCGATTTGCCCGGCTCGTCGGCCGGATGCGCCTTGCCCGCGAAGAGAAAGTTGACCGGCCGGTTGAGCGCGATGAGGATATCGGCCAGCCGGCAGATGTCGTCGAAGATCAGATCGGCCCGTTTGTACGTGGAAAATCTGCGGGCAAAACCGATGGTGAAGACGCCCGGCCGAAACCACTCCGCCTCGGGCAGGCTGGAGAGATGGTTGGGGGGGTCGATCCAGGTCTCGACCATCTGCTCGCGGTG
The DNA here is from genome assembly GCA_009782165.1 of Pseudomonadota bacterium. Classification (GTDB taxonomy): domain Bacteria; phylum Desulfobacterota; class Desulfobulbia; order Desulfobulbales; family Desulfobulbaceae; genus Desulfobulbus. The sequence goes on from WQUH01000128.1 coordinate 862, forward strand.
GCTCTTGAGCATGGCATTGGCGTAGTCGATCAGCAGCCGATTGTCCGTCCGCCAGGCCGCATCGAGCATGGGGGCCAGGGCGGCCGCCTCCTGGCCGGTGATGGCGCCGAAGCAACTGGGGTCGGTCCGCCAGGCGCGGAGCGAGGGGATCCGGTCGAAACAGGCGGCCCGCTGGGCGCTGATCCAGGTCAGATGGTGCACCCCGTTGGTGATCGCCTTGATCTTGTCGGCAAAGGCCGGGAACTGTTTTCTGGTGACATCCCGGTGCAGCCGGCTGACGCTGTTGACGGCCCGGTTGATCCGCATGGCCATGGCGGTGAAATTATACTCGTGGCTCTCGTCTTCGTCGTGGGCCAGCAGGTTGAGAATCCGCTGAAACGCCCCGTGGCTGATCCCGGAATAGAGCTCCCGGGAAAAGCGGTCATGACCGGCCTTGACCGGGGTGTGGATCGTGTAGACTATTTTGCGCGAAACCCGCTCCGCCGCCGCCAGGATGTCGGCATCGGCAATCTGGTCGAGCGCGGCCTCGCCGAAGGTATCGTGCAGTTCCTGGAGGATGAGGCTCAAGGTAACCGTGATGCCGTGCTGCTCGTTGAGGTGGATGGTGCGGGGCGTGCAGCCGAGCGTTTCGAGCAGGGGCAGGATGGCGAAGCCCAGCATCCGCCGCTGGTTGGCCTTGATGATGACCGATTTGGCGTTGTAGAGCTGGTAGGCGGGTTCCGTAACCCACAGCGGGGCATCGGGCAGGCTGTAGTCGATGAGAAATTCGGGCACGAACGAGTCGAGTTCGGCGGCGATTTCCAGTTTCATCCAGACATGCGCCTTGACCACGGTGGGATTGAGCTGCCCGTTGTAAAAGGGAATTTCGAGGACCAGCGGCTGGTCGGGCGCCTCCGGATTGCGGAGTTGGAACAGGGTGGGGGTCGACTCGGGGGTCCAGCGGGTGGCGTAGTCGATCTGCCCGATCTTGGAATCGACGATCTGGGAAAAATATCCCTCCCGGTAGAGCAGACTGATCGCCAGGACCGGCACATGCATGTCGGCAAAACTTTTGAGGGTATCGCCGGCAAGCACCCCCAGGCCGCCGCTGTAATTCGGGATTTTCCGGGGACCGAAGATGTATTTCCGCACAAATCCGTCGATCCGCGGATTGGCATGGCCCTTGATTCGTTTCTGTTCCAGCCAATCCCTGACCGGATGCAAGACATCGGGATCGGCGCCGATCTCCATGGAAACATAGGCGATGGAGTTGCCATCGGGGCGGGTCAGTTGGCCCCAGACCCGGTCGAAGACGTGCTGAGGAACACCAAAGAAGGTGCCGAAACGGTTGGCGCAGATCAACTGCTCGATGGGGAACGACGAACCCGACGGATAAATATCCATAAAAATGATACAGTTGCTTTTTCGTTTGCAGGGGAAATGAACATGGCTGACGCTGCGGGAAGCGGAACCCACTTTAGATAAGCCGCTGTTCTTTTGCAAGGAAATTCATTTTTTAAGAAAAAATTTGTTGTATTTCTCGGATGGCGCAGTAAATTCCATCTTTGTGCGTTTTTAAAATTTTTCACCGTAATGGGAGGGAGAGATGGGCAGTAAAACAATGTTTCGCTGGGCCGCGCTGGGGCTGCTGATCGTCGGCTTGGGGCTGACCGGTTGCAGCAAGAAGACCGAAACCGCAGCCCAACAGGGCTCGGGAGCGGGAGTGACGGAATCGCTGGAATCCCCGGATTCCGGCATAATGGAAGGTAGAACCTCCGCGCCGATGGTGCCGGTTTATTTCGAGTTTGACAGCTCCAAGATTACCGGCGAACAGGTGCAGCGCATTAACACCAATGCGGATTTCCTGAAGAAAAACACGGAGATCAACATCAGGATCGAGGGCAACTGCGATCCGCGCGGCACCCAGGAGTACAACCTGGCCCTTGGCGAGCGCCGGGCGCAGAGCGCCAAGGCGTATCTCGTGAACCACGGGATCAAGGCCAACCGCCTGACCACGATCAGCTTCGGCGAGGAAAAACTGCTGCTGTTCGGTCATGATGAGGTTTCCTATGCCCAGAACCGGCGGGATGACTTCGTTATTGTAAAATAACATGCACATGTGATGGTTTGACAACCGGGTCAAGGGACTGCCCTGCCCGGTTTTCTCTTTTGTGCCGCCGCATCTTTGGTCAAAGCAAAAAGAGACCGGCGGAAAACTGAACTCATTCAACCAAGGAGTATGTATCGTGAATATCGTAAAAGCTGTGACCGTCTGCATGGGCGGCCTGTTGTTTGGCGCCCTGGTCCTGATCAATGGTCAGGCCCTGGCTGCGGATACCAAAATTGCGGTCATCGACATGCAGCAGGTTATGTCCACCTCCGTTGCCGGCAAAAAGGCGCAGGATTCCCTCAAGCAGAAAGCTGAGTCGTTGCAGGCATCCCTCAAAAAGGATGAAGAAGGTCTCGTGGCCATGCAGAGTGAAGCCGAGAAAAAAGGGGCCGCCTGGAGCGATTCCGTCAAGAAGGAGAAGCTGGCCGCCTTTCAGAAGAAAGGTCAGGAATTCGAGGAGAAAAAGAGAGATGCCCAGCAGCAACTGAACAAGCTGCAGGAGCAGCAGGTCAAGCCGGTGGTCAAAAAGATTGAGGAAGTGGTGGCCAAGATCGCGGCCGACCATGGCTATGCGGTTGTGCTGAACCGCAATATCGGCACCGTGGTGCTGTATGCCACCGCTGAGGTCGACATATCGAACAAGGTCATCGCCGAGTTGGATAAGGTGATGAAGTAAAAGCGTGCGATCCTGGTTCCATGACTGATCAACAGCTCGAAGAACGTCTTGCCCGGTGCGCCGATGCCAGGGTGCTGGTCATCGGCGACATCATCATCGATCACTTCCTCTGGGGGACGGCCAGCCGGATCTCCCCCGAGGCGCCGGTTCCGGTGGTCAATGTGCAGCGCGAAGATTTACTGCTGGGAGGGGCGGCCAATGTCCTGAGAAACATCATTTCCCTCGGCGGCCAGGGCGCCCTGTGCGGGATTGTCGGCGATGACGCCATGGGAAGGAAGGCGGCCGAACAGGTCGAGCAACTGGGGGTCTCGACCGAAGGCTTGGTGACCGGCAGACGCCCGACCACCGTCAAGACCAGAGTGGTGGCCCAGGGTCAGCAGGTTGTCCGGTTTGACCGCGAGCAGACCGGATTTCCTTCCAAGCATTCGCTCGATGCGCTCCTGCGCTACCTCGAGCGGACCCTTCACACCTTTGACGCGGTGGTGGTGTCGGACTACGCCAAGGGGATGGTCAGCGAGCAGTTGATGGTCCGGCTCCATCAGTTGCTGTACACGGTCCGCAGTCGCGAACAGCGGCCGCTGCCGCTGATCGTCGACCCCAAACCTGCGAATATCCACTTTTTTGTCGGCGCCACCGTGATTACCCCCAACCATCACGAGGCCATGCAGATCGCCGGCCTGCGGATCGAGGACGAGCGGAGCCTGCTGGCGGCGGCGCGCCATATCCGGGACGACATCGGCTGCGAGGCGGTGCTGATCACCAGGGGCGAAGCCGGGATGGCCCTGCTGCAGGGCGACGACGAACTGGTCACCATTCCGACCACCGCCAAGGAAGTCTACGATGTCACCGGCGCCGGGGATACGGTCGCGGCCACCCTGGCGCTCAGCCTCGCCGCCGGCTGCTCCATGCGGGAAGCGGCGGTGCTGGCCAACCATGCCGCCGGGATCGTGGTCGGCAAGATCGGCACCGCCTGTGTGAGCGCCAACGAACTGCGCGCGGCCATGGCGGCGGCCCCGGCCTGATCCCTTCTCTCAACAACCACAACCAGACGAGGCACGGATGCGACCGCGAAGCATGACCGGATTTGGCCGCGGCGAAGCCTCGGGGGATGGACGGACCTGGGTTGCCGAGATCAGGACCGTGAACCATCGTTTTCTCGAACAACGGGTCGCCCTGCCCCGGGCCTTTGCCATGTTCGAGGAGGCGGTGAAAAAGAAGGTGGCAACGGCGCTCGACCGGGGCCGGGTCGAGATCGCATGCAGCCTCCAGGGGACAGCCGCGGTCGAGCCGCAACTGACGGTCAACGAATCCGTGGCCCGTCAGTATCGCCGCTGTCTGCAACAGTTGGTCGACGGGTTCGACCTCGAGGGGCCCGTGACCCTGCGCGATATGCTGACCCTGCGCGATGTGATCAACCTGGAGGAGCAGCGGCCGGACATGGACGCCGAATGG
>WQUH01000129.1 GCA_009782165.1 Pseudomonadota bacterium
GCGCCGCCCGCCGCGATGGCCGCCAGGAGCGAACGCTTGCACTCCTCTTTGCCGGCGAAATCGCCCCGGTCGACATCGTATCCCGCGGCCAGGCCCAGGGCCTCGGGCATATTGGTATCAAAGGCGGCGGGATCGATGCCGTTGGTGATGCCCGCCAGACTGACGCCCCGTTCCAGCAGGGCATGTCCCAGCCAGCCGGTGCGGCTGTCTTCGGCCGTCTGCTGCAACTCCTTGCCATACTGTTCGCTGACGGTGTTGAGGATGGCGTAATCCGCGGCCGCGATAAAGGGATCGAAACCCTTGCCCAGCCGGCCCCTGGCGATCACCCTGGCCGGCAGCCCGGTGATGGCGCGGGCAAAGGCAAGGTCGTCGACCTCCTGGTGATAGCCCAGCCCGGCATTGTGGATGGTGACCAGGGCCCCTGACCGGCGAAAATAATGGCGGTAGCCGCCGCCCTCGCGCATGATCGCGGGCAAGGTCGCGGCATGGCCGTCGTGACAGTGGACGACATCGGCCTGCTCGCCCAGCAGGATCATCAGATCGAGGGCAGCCTTTTGCAGCAGGACATTCATGGCGAAATAGTCGAAATGGCCGCCGCCTCTCCGTTGCCAGGCAACCTCCTGCTCGTCCTCTTCGGTGTAGGTGTAGACGGCCCGCTTGGTTGCGAACCGGTCCGCCTCCACCAGAAAAATCCGCACCCCGTTGATCTCCGCCTGCCAGATGGCGACCGTTTCCCGCCGCTCCTCGCCGGCGTAGTGCATATCCACGTCAAAGGTGCGGGCATAGCGGCGGCCGCCGATCCGGCCGATCCGGCCATCGACGTCGGCGAGCGCAAAGCCCATGCCGACAGGGTCCATAAAGCCATACCGCGGCAGGATGACCCGGACGGCGCAGCCGCCGCCGGCAACCAGGGTCTCCGCCAGTTGGCGGCACACATCCTTGACGCCGCCGGCCCCGGCCAGCTTGTCGTATTCGCGGGTCACCATCCAGACCGAGCGCACCTGGATCTGATCTTCCTCTCTTTCGACGTCCACGTTCACAGTTTCCTTACCGCAACGGGCGAAACCGATTTCCCCCGGCCTCGCTCGTCATCTGTTCATCTCACCGGCGGATGTTCTGGATGATTGCATCCGCCAACTGGTCCGGCGTGCTGCCGGCCGTATCAAGCCGCAGGTCGGAACCGGCCGCGTACATCGGCCGGCGGCGTTCCAGCAGCAGTTCGATTTCGTCCGCGACCGCCTGGCCGGTGAGGGAAGGCCGCTGGTGGCCGGAATCGGGGTCGGCCTGCAGACGCCGCCGGATGGTGTCGCTGTCGGCATCGAGCCAAACCACAAGGGCGCATTGCCTTAAGCCCCGCCACTCTTTTTCATGTTCGATCGCGCCGCCGCCGGTCGCCAGCACGGTGTGCCGCATCGCGGCGAGCTCCCGCAGCAGTTGGGCCTCGGCTGCACGGAAGAACGGCCAGCCGTGGCGGGCGACAATCTCGGCGATGGGCGCCCCCAGCCGCTGGCGCGCCAGTTCGTCGGTATCGCGAAAATCCCAGCGCAGCCGGGCGGCAACGATGCGTCCCACCGAAGTTTTACCGGTGGCGCGGAAACCGGTCAGGATGAGGTTGTCTGTCTGCATGGCAATTGTTCTTTGTACCATAAAAGCGGCCGGACCGGCTATTCAAGAATTGAAGGAGAAAATGACCGCCCCATTTTTTTCTTTTCTTTTGTCCGGGCTCCCCTTACTGTTCCGACATTGGCATGGACGAGGAACAACCCGGCAACCGACATGGAATACAAAGATTACTATACGATCCTGGGCGTGGCCAGCGATGCCACCCAAGACCAGATCAAGCAGGCCTATCGCAAGGCCGCCCGCAAGCACCACCCCGATGTCAGCAAGGATGCCGAGGCCGAGGCGAAATTCAAGGACATCGGCGAGGCCTACGAGGTGCTGAAGGATCCCGAAAAACGGGCGGCGTACGATCAATTCGGCGCCAACTGGCAGGAAGGGCAGCCGTTTGAACCGCCGCCCAACTGGAATGCGGGTTTCGAGTTCAGGGGCGCCGGAGCCGCCGGGACCGATGCCGGAGGATTCAGCGACTTTTTCGAATCCCTGTTCGGCCACGGCCAGACCGGGCGGCAACAGGCCCACGCCTTCCGCATGAAGGGCGAAGATCATCATGCCAAGATCGTGATCCCGCTGGCGGATGCGTACCGGGGCAGCCGCCAGACCATCACCCTGACCAGGCCGGTGGTCGACCGGGAAGGCAGGGTCAGCGCCAACCCCCATAGCCTGCATGTCACCATCCCCAAGGGCATTGTCGAGGGCCAGCGGATTCGTCTCGAGGGCCAGGGATTGCCCGGCTACGGCGACAGCCCGCCCGGCGATCTCTATCTTGAAATCGCCTTTCAGGAAGACAGACTGTTTCATGCGGAACAACGCGACATCCATCTCACCCTGCCGATCACCCCCTGGGAGGCGGCCCTGGGCGCGGCCATCACCGTGCCGACCCTGGACGGCCAGGTGCAGGTCAGAATTCCCGAGGGTTCGCAAGGCGGGAAGAAACTGCGCCTCAAGGGCAAGGGCCTCTGCTCCGCCCATCACCAGGGCGACCAGATCGTGACCCTGCAGATCGTCGTGCCCGAGCCGACAACCGAGGAGCAACGCCAGCTCTACCGGACCATGAGGGAGCAGATGCCGTTCGACCCGCGCGCCGGACTGGAGAGATAAGCCATGAGCGAACACCACATCACCATCCAGGGCATCATCCTCAACGAGGAGACCCGCTGTTCCCTTGCCGACCTCTGCTCGCTGTGCGGCGTCAACACGGAGGCCATCCACGAGATGATCGACGAGGGGCTGATCACCCCGGAAGGTTTTTCCGTGCAGGAATGGCGCTTTACCGCCGTGGCGGTCAAGCGGGTGCAGAAGGCGGTGCGGCTGCAACGCGACCTGCGGATCAACCTGCCCGGCTGCGCCCTGGCGCTGGATCTGCTCGACGAGTTGGAGGAGTTGCGCCGGCTGGCGCGCCACCGTTGACCAAAAAATGATTGTTCGCACCCCATGATGCCCTTCAGCGAACTGTTCAGCCAGCCGCAGCTTGCGCCCTTTCTTGTCGGCTGCGGCGTCGGCGCGGTGGTTTGCGGCCTCGTTTTTCTGATCGGCCAGCAACGCCAGCAGCGGCGGCAATGGGCCCTGTCGCTCCGCCTGGAACGGGCCCAGGAACAGTCCCGCTCCCACGGCGAGGAGGCTGCGCGGCTGCGGGCGGAGCGCAATCAGATGGTCCGGGAATGCCGGGTGCTCGAGGCCCACAACGCCTCGCTGCAAACCACCTGTAGCGCCCTGGAAGAGCGGATCAGGGAACGGACCGCCCTCCTGGCCGAGACCCGCAGGCAGATCGAGCAGGATTTCAACGTGCTGGCCGGCAGGATCATCACCGAAAAGGGGGAGCAGCTCGCCGGACAGCATGCCTCGGCCCTGACCCTGTTGCTGCGGCCATTGCACGAGCAGTTGACCGAGTTCAAGCACAAGGTGGAGGAGGTCTACGACCGCGAGGCCCGCGACCGGGTATCGATGGGCAAGGAGATCGAGCAGCTCAAGCAGCTCAACAGCCGGCTCGGGGCCGAGGCGGCCAATCTGGCCGAGGCGCTGCGCGGCAGCAACAAGCTCCAGGGCCAATGGGGAGAGATGGTTCTGGCCCGGGTGCTCGAGGCATCCGGATTGCGCAGGGGCAGCGAATTTGCCCTCCAGGTCGGCCTGAAGACGGAAGACGGCGCAAGCCTGCAACCGGATGCCCTGGTGTATCTTCCTGAAAGCAGGACTATCGTCATTGACGCCAAGGTGTCGCTCAAGGCGTTTGCCGAGGCGCACAGCGCGCGCGACGAGGCAATCCGGCGCCAGCAGATCGCCCTGCATCTGGAATCGGTCAAACGCCAGATCAACCTCCTGGCGCGCAAGCGCTACCACCAACTGACCGGCGCGGGTTCCCTCGACTTTGTCCTGCTGTTCATCCCGGTTGAAGCCGCCTTTCTCCTGGCCGTCAACGAGGATCCCGAACTGCTGGTCAGCGCCATGCAGCAAAACGTCATCCTGACCTGCCCGTCGACCCTGCTGGCCATCCTCCGCACCGTGCACCACCTGTGGCGCATGGAGGAACAGAACCGCAACAGTTTAGTCATTGCCAAACAAGCGGGGAATTTATATGATAAATTCGTCGGTTTTACCGAAGCCTTTGAAGAGATCGGCCTGCGCCTCAACCAGACGCACCAGGCCTGGCACACGGCGCGCAATCGGTTGAGCGCCGGCCAGGGAAACCTGATCGCCAAGGCTGAAACCCTGAAAACCCTGGGAGTGCAGGCCAGCAAACAACTGCCCGATTCCCTGAAAAATTCTTCTGCCGAAGGACACCTGCCATGAAACCTCTCACCCTGGTTGCCCTGCTCTTTTTGCTCGTCCTGACTTCCTGCGCCACCAGAGGACAGACCGGCGCGGCCGGCGGCGCGGCCGCGGGCGCCCTCATCGGCCAGGCCATCGGTCACAACACCGGCGCTACCCTGATTGGCGCGGCGGTGGGCGGCATGCTGGGCTACATCGTCGGCAACGAGATGGACAAGTATGACCGCGAACAGCTCAACCACTCGTATGAACGGGGCGTTTCCAACCAACGTTCGGCCTGGGTCAACCCCGACACCGGCGCGCAATATGCGGTTACGCCGCAGCCCGCCTACCAGGATCCCCGCACCCAGCAGGTCTGCCGGCGCGCGGAGATAGAGGCGATCATCGATGGCCGGCCACAGCGCACCTTCAGCACCGCCTGCCGCGACCAGCGCGGTTCCTGGCAGTTGCAGCCGTGACCGTCACCTCGGCGGCGCCATGGCCAGAGGCGAGCTGACCCTTGCCACCGGCAAGCGGTTGGAGATGATCGATCTGACCGACCGCTTGCAGCAGGCGGCGGGCAACATCGACGAGGGGGTGCTGCATGTCTACAATCCCCACACCACCGCCGGGCTGATCATCAACGAGGGGGCCGATCCGGACGTGCAGCGCGATATTCTCGGCGC
>WQUH01000130.1 GCA_009782165.1 Pseudomonadota bacterium
GTCAGCGGCTGTCGCGCAGGCAGCAGATCAGGGTCTTGTAGACCAGTTTGGCCGCGAGCAGATGGGCGTGCAGACCGTTTTTCTGGGGGACCAGACCGGTGACGTCAAAGCCGATGATCGCCTTTTCCCGGGCCACCATCCGGATCAGATTGTTGACCGTGTACCAATCGAGGCCGCCGGGCTCGGGTTTGGTCACGGCAGGCATGCAGGCCGGGTCGAACACGTCGAGATGGATGGCCAGATACACCTTCTCGCTCAGCACGTCAATGGCATCGGCCGCGGCATTTAAGCCGTTGCTGAAGATGTCCCGGGCAAAGACCAGGTTATCGATGAGGATCTTGCTCTTTTCCGCCTTGGCCATGCTGCGGATGCCGACATGGGAGACCATGCATATTTCCCGGACCCGCGTCATGGCGTCGGGCTCGGTGGGCTGGATCGGATCGACCAGATGCGGGTGGGCGCCGAGATGCAGGACGCTGAGGTTGTTGTCCTGGGCCAGGGCCGCGCGGACCAGCCCTTCGGTGATCAGGTGGCTGCCGCCAATGGCGGCGACCAGCTTGCCCTTCTTGAAGTGCGGACTGCTTTGGTTGGCGATCTCATCCAGGGCGTCCGGTTGATTTTCCGGGCAGACCAGGGGGTCCAGGGTATGCAGGTTCAACTCGTCGAGATTGGTGTTGGTCTCGACATCGTAGGCGGACAGCATCTGCGAGGCCTGAAGAATGGCCTCGGGGCCCTTGTCCATGCCGGGTGTGCGGTTTGTGCCGCCGTACGGGATGGGCAGAATGACTGCCTTGGCCTGAGGGTACGGTGGCTTTTTGGCCGATAGATTGAGGAAATTCATGCGTCAGCACCTCAAAAACAAAAATTCATGTGAACTGCGGGCTTTCGGAGATCCGACCGGCTCAATCAGTCGTATTCCTCGTCGTAGCGGTCATCCGATTCATCGAGATTGGCATCGATGTCGTCGTCAAGCAGTTTGAGGTGAAGAGGATCGAGCGAACGAATCATGAATTCGGCCTCGCAATCGTTGCAGTACACAATATCTTCTTCCTCGCAAAAACCGTCCACGATGATGTCGCCACCGCAGATCGAACACTCCTCGATCTGGACCTCTTCTTCATCATGCTCTTTATCAACAGCCATGGGTTATCCCCGTAAGATGGGTTTATGTCGTCAGGCCCCTGGTGTGTGTGTGCCGCCATCCTGCCGTCATGGTTTGGGGCCCGATTCTCTCAAGGCAGATGCCGCGTTGCTCGCAGATGGAAATATACCGCATCTGCTCTGTCAATAGAAAATTAGTGATACCGCATCGGCAAAGCGCCATCTCTGTGCCTGAAAATGGACGAAAAAACGCCAGGGCTTGCTGTTCCTGGTCCTGAAGGGGCGGGGATTGATTATGACCGCGCGCATTTCTTCATTATGTACTTGCTTTTTTTCCCAAGACCGAATAATTAAAAACTAACGATTGTTCTTAATTGGACTGCACCACCAGTTCCATCCATCCGCAAGGCAAAGGCACGACGAACGCATCACCACTCCCGCCTGCTGTTTGTGATTCAAAGGACAATACAACCATAACCACCGGACAGGCGATGGGCGACCGCATCACCAAGGCTGTGCGGAGCGGTGAAAGTGGTCGATCTCCCTGTCGTTGTTGCGGCGCCTGTCTGTACCGTCGACCCTACGGTTGGCGCCGACAGGGTGCCGCTGATTGGAGATTTTAGGCAACTTCTTGATTTATTAAAAATTAATTTGACCGATTGCCGGGAACACCATATAACAGTAACTAGTGGGTGGCGGGTATGGTGGGACCGGCTGGCCACGGAACGGGATTTCAGCATCTGGAGAGAGCAATGCTGGCGATTTGCGAAGAATGTTCCAAAAAATACAATATCGATGGATCCAAGATGAAAGGGGACCGGGCCCGTTTTTCCTGCAAGGAATGCGGCCACATCATTGTGGTGGTCAGGCAGGAACAGACCGATCCTCATCATGATCCGGACGCAGCGTCCGATTCGGCTGCATCCCCCCGAGATTCAGCCTGAATGCGTCAGCCCGCCCGAACGGTCGCATATCGCCAACCCGGGATTTGATCCATGCTTCTACCGCGAGAAAAGCCCTATCTGGACGGCTTGAACAGCTACTACCTGCATCTGGAACGGTTCATCGAGCACATGCAGGGTGAGGTCGGTTCGGGTGGGGTCCATTGCCTGTCGCCCGGCCTGGAGATGATGATCTATTTCAACGAGCAGGAGATCATCAGCAATCTGCTCCAGAGCAAAGGGCAGCCAGCCGCCTTTGTTCCTTCCCTCGAAATCGCCCGCGCCGCCTTTTACAGCGCCACCTATGCGGTCAATGTTTTTCAGCTCGACCCCCATGCCATTTTTTTCTGGGCGCAGATGCAATCGTTTCAGCGGGCCAAGGCTTCCCTGAAATCGACGGAGATTCCCTTGCCCGATCTGATCTTCCGCCTCAGACAGAAACATTTCTCCGGGTTCATCGATGTGCAACTGGTGAAAAAAAATGACGGCGGCATTCTGTTCTTCAACGATGGGAACCGGATCGGCGGCTCATACTCCTGGGGCAAGGGCGGCATGAGCATGTCCGACGAACATTACCACACCTTGCTCAGCCGGATCCAACTGCACGAGGGAACCTTTACCTTCGGCACCTTTCTCAAGGAGTAGGCGGCGGTTTCCGGCCGTCTTCGTCGGCTTTCCTGTCCGCTGTCCCGCCCGACTCTCCCGTCTTTTCGTTCCATCCCTTGCCGGCCAACTGTCCACAGGCGGCGGCAATGTCTTCCCCTCTGCTCTGGCGGATAAAAACCGTGTAGCCGCGACTGCGCAGGATGTGCTGAAAGTGGAGGATGCGCTCCTGGCCTGGGCTTTTGTAGGCGGGGTTGCCGGCGGGATTGACCGCCAGCAGGTTGATCTTGCACGGCACCTCCCGCAGCAGCCCGGCCAGTTGCTCCGCATCGCGGTCGCTGTCGTTGATGCCGTCAAGCAGGGTGTATTCGAACATGATCCGTTTGCGCCGTTTCTGGCGGTAGGTGCGGCAGGTTTCGATCAGTTCCGCGATCGGATACCGGTTGTTGACCGGCATCAGCCGGCTCCGCACCGCATCGTTGGCGGCGTGCAGGGAAACCGCCAGGTTGACGTCGGTGAGATCGCCTAATTGTTTCATCTGCGGCGCCAGACCGCAGGTGGAGACGGTGATCCGGCGGTTGGAAAAGTCCAGACCGCGCTGTTCGGTGAAAATGGAGATGGCGTCAAGCAGATGGTCGAAGTTGGCCAGCGGCTCGCCCATACCCATGAACACCAGGTTGGTGAGCGGCCCCCGGTCGTGGGCAAGGGTCCAGTCCCGCACCGCGCACACCTGGTTGACAATCTCAGCGGTGGTCAGGTTGCGGGAAAATCCCATGGCGCCGGTCAGGCAGAAGCCGCAGCCCATGGCGCAGCCCACCTGGGTGGAGAGGCAGAGGGTGTTGCGCTCCTCTTCGGGGATGAGCACCGATTCGATCAGGCGTCCGTCCGCCAGCAGAAAGGCGAATTTGACCGCGCCGTCGCGGGAGCATTCCACCTGGAATTCGTCAAACCGGCTGATGGTTGCCGATTCGGCGAGGATGGCCCGAAACTCTTTGGCCAGGTCGGTCATCTGGGAGAATTCGGCGATGCCGGGCTTATAGATCCAGGCCAGGAGCTGGCGTCCCCGGAACGAAGGCTGCCCCAACGACTCGACAAAGCGGACCAGTTGGTGCTGGGTACAGTTTTTCAGATCGGTTTTCGCTGCTTGGGTGTGCATCCGGGTGATCCAATGTGGTTTATCCGCTCACAATGCGCGGCGCGCCTCGGGCGCAGGGGGCAGGGCGAGGGCATCGCCGTCGGCGAGAAACAGGGTGGCCTGGCGCTGGCCGGGCGGCCGGATGATGTCTCCTTGATAATCCACGGGCAGTGAAAAAAACCCGGTCCGCAGTAGCGACCGCGGACCGGGTACAGGTGAAAAAATAAAAAAAATTATCCGTTCTTCTTGGCGAAATCGGCCATGAAGGCAACCAGCTTTTCCACGCCCTCTTTGGGGAAGGCGTTGTAGATCGAAGCGCGGCAGCCTCCCACCGAACGGTGCCCTTTGAGGCCGTCCAGGCCGATGGCCCCGGCCTCGCGGATGAACTGAGCCTCCAGCTCCGGGGTGGGCAGGTTGAAGGTGACGTTCATCAGCGAACGGGATTCACGTTCGGCATGGCCACGGTACATCTCGATGCCGTCGATCGCCTGGTACAGCAGCGCGGCCTTGTCGCGGTTGATCCGCTCGATGGCCGCCGCGCCTCCCATCTGCTTGAGCCAGCGCATCACCAGGCCGACGCAGTAGATGGAGAAACAGGGCGGGGTGTTGAACATCGAATCTTTTTCCGCATGGGTTTTGTACTTGAGCATGGTCGGCACCTGGTCGCCGACCCGGTCGAGCAGATCGTCGCGGATGATTACCACCGTCACCCCGGCCGGCCCCATGTTCTTCTGGGCCCCGGCAAAGATCAGGCCGAATTGGGATACATCCACCGGCCGCGACAGGATGTCCGAGGACATGTCGGCGATCAGCATGGCATCCTTGGCGGGCATGGTGGGAAACTGGGTGCCGTAAATGGTGTTGTTGGTGACGAAATACAGGTATTGGCTGTCGGCGGCCACCGTGTACTCGTCATCGCGCGGCACCCGCCGGTAGGTGGAGTCCTCGCTGGAGTAGGCCACCTCCACCTGACCGAAGAGCTTGGCCTCCTTGATCGCCTTTTTCGCCCACACGCCGGTGTTGAGATAGGTGGCCTTCTGGCCGCTTTGCAACAGGTTCATCGGCACCATGAAGAACTGGGTCGAAGCGCCGCCCTGAAGAAAGAGCACCTTGTAGTTGGCTGGAATGCCCATCAGCTCCCGGATCAGGGCCTCGGTCTCCTCGGCCACGGTCATGAAGGCCTTGGAACGGTGGCTGAGTTCGATCAGGCCGATGCCGGAGTTTCTGAAGTTGATGATATCGGCCGCCGCCTCCTGGAGAACGGC
>WQUH01000131.1 GCA_009782165.1 Pseudomonadota bacterium
AAAAACAAGTCGGTTTTTTGCGCGGTTTTCCGGGGCGCCCGACTTGTAAAGCAGGGGGGGATCGTGTATAGTTTGCCTCCAATTGTTCGTCCAACGGTTCGGCCGTTCCCCTCGCTGTTTCCCTGCGCCTGAAAGGTAGATACCAGTATGCAAGCCTCCTTGAGCAAGAAAACCAAGTTCATCTTCATTACCGGCGGCGTCCTGTCCTCGCTCGGCAAGGGCCTGTCGGCGGCCTCCATCGGCGCGCTGCTCGAAGCCCGCGGCCTGACCGTGACCTTTCAAAAGCTCGACCCCTACATCAACGTCGATCCCGGCACCATGAACCCCTTTCAGCACGGCGAGGTGTACGTCACCAACGACGGCGCCGAGACCGACCTCGACATGGGGCATTACGAACGCTACACCAACGCGGTCATGGGCAAGAGGAACAACTACACCTCGGGCCGCATCTACTACTCGGTGATCATGAAGGAGCGGCGCGGCGAGTATCTGGGCGGCACGGTCCAGGTCATCCCCCACATCACCGACGAGATCAAGGAGGCGGTCGTCCAGTTGGACGGGTGCGCCGACGTGGCCATCATCGAGATCGGCGGCACCGTGGGCGACATCGAGGGGCTGCCCTTCATCGAGGCGATCCGCCAGCTCCGCACCGACCTGGGCCGGGAGTTCACCCTGTTCATTCACCTGACCCTGGTGCCCTACATCAGGACCGCCGGCGAGGTGAAAACCAAGCCGACCCAGCACTCGGTCAAGGAACTGCTGGCCTCGGGCATCCAGCCCGACATCCTCATGTGCCGGACCGAGGAACCGCTCACCGATGAGTTGAAGAAAAAGATCGCCCTTTTTTGCAACGTCGATGCCAACGCGGTTATTTCGGCGGTGGATGTCGACAGCATCTACGAGCTGCCGCTGCGGTTCAAGCAGGAGGGGGCGGATGAACGCATCCTCGAAAAACTGGGCATCTGGACCGGGGCGCCCAATATCGAACCCTGGGAACGGCTGGTGCGCAGAATCAAGAACCCGAGGCAGAAGGCGACCATCGGCATCACCGGCAAGTATGTGGATCTGAAGGAGTCGTACAAGAGTCTGCACGAAGCCCTGATCCACGGCGGCATTGCCAACGATGCCCAGGTGGCCCTGCGGTATATCAGCGCCGACGGCCTGGAAGAGGGCACGGATCTGGAGCAGCTCGACGGCTGCGACGGCATCCTGGTGCCCGGCGGTTTCGGCAGCCGCGGCATGGAGGGCAAACTCAGGGCCGTGGCCTATGCCCGGGAGCGCGGGATTCCGTTTTTCGGCATTTGTCTGGGGATGCAACTGGCCGTGGTCGATTTCGCCCGCAATATCGCTAAAATAGAAGGGGCGCATTCGGTGGAGTTCAACCAGATGACCCCGCACCCGGTCATCTACCTGATGACCGAATGGTTCGATTTCCGCACCGGCAAGGTGGAGAGGCGCGACCAGCATTCCGACATGGGCGGCACCCTGCGGCTCGGCGCCTATCCCTGCGTGCTCAAGCCCGGCACCTTTGCCGCCGCGGCCTACGGCAAGGAGGAGATCAGCGAGCGCCACCGCCACCGCTACGAATTCAACAATGCCTACCGGGCCCAACTGGAGGAGGCCGGGCTGGTCGTCAGCGGCACCTCGCCGGACGGCCATCTGGTGGAGATCATCGAGCTGGCCGGCCATCCCTGGTTCCTCGGCTGCCAGTTCCACCCCGAGTTCCAGTCCAAGCCGATGCAGCCCCATCCCCTGTTCCGGGATTTCATCAAGGCCGCCATCTCCTGCGGCAAAGGCGGCCGCCCCTGACATGACGGCCACGGTTCGGATCGCCTCCACCCCTGCCGGCGTCATCACCGTTGGGCCGGGCGCGCCGCTCCTGCTGATCGCGGGGCCGTGCGTGCTCGAAAGCGCTGAAATCATCCGGGAGATCGCCGTGGAGTTGAAGGCCATTGCCGCCCGCCTGGGCGTCTCCTACGTGTTCAAGGCCTCGTTCGACAAGGCCAACCGCACCTCGCTCGCCTCGTTTCGCGGCCCCGGCCCGGAAAAGGGGCTGCGCATGCTTGGCCGGCTGCGCCAAGAGGTGGGGGTGCCAATACTCTCCGACATCCATGAGCCGGATCAGGCGGAACTGGCCGCCGATGTGCTCGATATTCTACAGATCCCCGCCTTTCTCTGCCGCCAGACCGATCTCCTGACCGCTGCCGCCCGTACCGGCAAGGTGGTCAACATCAAGAAGGGACAGTTTGTCGCGCCCTGGGACATGGCCCACGCGGTCGACAAGGTGCGCGGCGCCGGCAACGAACGGATCCTGCTCACCGAACGGGGCGCCGGCTTTGGCTACAACAATCTGGTGGTGGACATGCGTTCCCTGCCGATCATGCGCGGCCTCGGCTTTCCGGTGGTGTTCGACGCCACCCATGCGGTCCAGTTGCCCGGCGGCGCCGGCTCGTGCTCCGGCGGCCAGCGCGAGTTTATCCCAACCCTGGCGAGGGCGGCGACGGCGGTGGGCATCGACGGTCTGTTTTTCGAGGTCCATCCCGACCCGGACAAGGCCCTGTGCGATGGGGCCAACTCCCTGCCTCTGACTGAAGTGGAACCCCTGATGGCGCAACTGCTGGCGATCCGGCGGGCCGTGACCGGAGTGGTCGATGGCTGAGCAGGACTGCGGCAGACCAGGGGAAGGCTACCCCACCGACTGCGAGCTGACCGAGGCCCTGCGCAGCCGGGCCATGATGCGCAACCGGCCGCTGGAGCGCAGCGCCGCCTGGCAGGCGGTTCTGCCCCGAGCCGGGCAGGTACGCTTGCTGCTGCTCGACGTCGACGGGGTGCTCACCGACGGTTCCATCACCTACCTGTCCGGCGGCGGCGAAGCCAAAAGCTTCAACACCCACGACGGCATGGGCATCCGGCTGCTCCAGGACAGCGGCGTGGCGGTGGGCATCATCACCGCCCGCAGTTCCGAGGCGGTGGAGCGCCGCGCCCGCGATCTGCGGCTGGCCCATGTGCTGCAGGGGCAACAGGATAAGCTGGTCGCCTACGAATCCATCCTCAAGGCCACCGGCCTGCGGCCGCCCCAGACCGCCTACATGGGGGACGACCTCATGGACCTGCCGCTGCTCAACCGGGTCGGATTTGCCACCGCACCCGCCGATGCGGTGGCCGAGATCCGCCAGCGGGTCCATTACACCACCGAACGTGCCGGCGGCCGGGGCGCGGTGCGCGAGGTCTGCGATCTCATCCTCGAGGCCCAGGGCAACCTGGCGCGGATGCAGGCCAGGTTCGACCGATGATCAGCCAGCCGCGCAACCTCCTCTGGCTGCTGCCGGTTCTGCTCTTTGTCACCAGCCCGCTGTGGCAGCCGCCGCTGGCCGCTTTTCTCGCCCCGCGCGGCGGGTTCAATGTCAAGCTCCCGCCCCCGCAGGAGGAAACGCCGACCCAGAATTTCATCCTCGATACGGTGGCCATCACCCTGACCACCAACGGCAGGGAAGAGTGGCAGATCGACGCCAGCCGCGCCTATACCCAGGGCAACGACCACGAGATCGCGCTGGAGGAAGTCAGCGCCATGTACATCGGCAGCGAAAAGGAGCCGATCAATATCGACAGCCGCAGGGGGCTGTATTCAATCAATAAGCGGCATCTGGTGCTCACCGATCACGTCACAGTGGTCAAGCCGACCAAAAATCAGACGCTGTTTTCCGAACGGCTCGAATACGACGATGGCGACCGGATGCTGGTCAGTCCGGGACCGGTGACCATCCAGGCGCCGGGCATGAAGCTGCATGCCGGCCGGATGGATTACGATTTTGCCACAGAAGGATTTGAATTCGGCGACCGGGTCAAGGTCAAACTCTAACCGCTGCCGTTTTGGCGGGCGCATGGACGAAGGAATCTGTCATGTTGAAAATCAACGAGCATTACCTGAAATTGCAGGCCTCTTATCTCTTTTCCGACATCGCCAAGCGGGTGGCGGCTTTTCAGGCCGCCCATCCCGAACGCGAGGTGATCAAGCTGGGCATCGGCGATGTCACCCAGCCCCTGCCGCCGGCCTGCATCGCGGCCTTTCACCGGGCCGTCGACGAGATGGCCACCGCCAGCGGATTTCGCGGCTACGGTCCGGAGCAGGGGTACGATTTTCTGCGCCAGACGATAGCGGCGCACGATTTCCAGGCCCGCGGCGCGGACATCCAGGCCGACGAGGTCTTTGTTTCCGACGGGGCCAAGTGCGACACCGGCAACATCCAGGAACTGTTCGCAGGCGATACGAAAATAGCCATTCCCGACCCGGTCTATCCGGTCTACCTCGACACCAATGTCATGGCCGGCCGCACCGGCGCGTACAAGGACGGCCGCTATGAGGGCATCGTCTACCTGGAGTCGACCAGGGCCAACAACTACGTGCCCGACCTGCCCAGGGAGCCGGTGGACCTGATCTATCTCTGTTTCCCCAACAACCCCACCGGCTCGACCATCACCAAGGAGCAGTTGCGGGTGTGGGTCGATTTTGCCCGCGACGCCAAGGCGCTCATCCTCTTTGACGCCGCCTACGATGCCTTTATCCGCGATCCCGCGCTGCCGCATTCGATTTTCGAGATCGAAGGGGCCCGCGAGGTGGCGATCGAGTTCCGCAGTTATTCGAAAAGCGCCGGGTTCACCGGCACCCGTTGCGCCTACACCGTGGTGCCCAAGGAGTGCGCGGCCCGCGATTCGGCCGGCGGCCGGCAAGCCATCCATCCGCTGTGGAACCGGCGGCACTGCACCAAGTTCAACGGGGTTTCCTACCCGGTGCAGCGGGCGGCCGAGGCGGTCTATTCGCCCGAGGGCAAGACCCAGTGCGCGGCCCTGATCGACGGTTACCTGGCCAACGCCAAAATCATCCGTCAGGCCATGAACGAGCTGGGCTACCACACCGTCGGCGGCGACAATGCCCCCTACGTGTGGATCGAGGCCAAGGGCGATTCATGGGCCTTTTTCGATCTGCTGCTGAACCGGGCCGGCGTGGTCTGCACGCCGGGCGCGGGTTTCGGCAGGTGCGG
>WQUH01000132.1 GCA_009782165.1 Pseudomonadota bacterium
CCGCCTCCAGCGCCAGCAATTCCCGGAACAGGGCATCGTACTCGCCATCGGCGATCACCGGATCGTCGAGCACGTAGTAGCGGTGGGCATGAAAACGGATCTGTTCCCGCAGATGCGCAAGCCGTTCGGCCGTCCCCTGATCCATGCGGCTACTTGTCCTCGAGCAGCACGCCGCCCTTGGCAACGTTATCCCGGCTGTCCTCGTCGATGAACACCAGGATGGAATCCTTCGGCTTGTCGATGGCCTCAGCGATGGCCTCGGTGACCCCCTGCGCGATTTTTTGCTTTTGTTCCCTGGTCAGCTTGCCAGCCACCCGAACGTTCACATACGGCATGCCGTCCTCCCTGTATTCCCTGTGTGCGGGTTGAATGCGCCAGGCGTCATCTTGCCGCCGTACCGCAACTATCGGTCTCCCTGGCCCGATCCGATGCCGCGGCGCGGTGCCATTTTTGCAAGACAAACATCGTCAATGCAGGTAAAAGATAACCGAAATCAGCGGGTTCGTCGATGCGCATTGCAACCGGCCGCTGGCAACGCACACTGGCACAGGGAAACACTATGCATGTCATCGTCACCGGCGGCGCCGGTTATATCGGCAGTCACACCTGCCTGGAACTGCTCGATGCGGGCTATCGGGTTACCGTCATCGACAACCTCTGCAACAGCAGCCGGGAGTCGCTGCGCCGGGTTGAGGAACTGACCGGCAAGTCCCTTGCCTTTTTCGAGGTCGATCTGCTGGACGAAGACCGGCTGCGCCAGGTGTTCGTCCAAACCCCGGATGCTGCGGCGGTGATCCATTTCGCCGGGCTCAAGGCGGTGGGCGAGTCGGTGGCCAAGCCCTGGCTCTACTACCACAACAATCTGGGCGGCACGCTGAACCTGTGCCGCATCATGGCGGAACGACAGGTGACCAACCTGGTCTTCTCCTCCTCCGCCACCGTGTACGGCGACCCGGCCTCGGTTCCGATCCGCGAGGATTTTCCGCTCTCCTGCACCAATCCCTATGGCCGCACCAAGCTGATGATCGAAGAGATCCTGCGCGATCTCCAGCATGCCGACCCCCGCTGGAACGTGATTCTCCTGCGGTATTTCAACCCGGTCGGCGCCCATGTCAGCGGCAGGATCGGCGAAGACCCCAACGGCATTCCCAACAACCTCATGCCCTTTATCGCCCAGGTCGCCGTCGGCAAGCTGCCGGAGCTTGCGGTCTTCGGCAACGACTATCCCACCCCGGACGGCACCGGGGTGCGCGACTACATCCATGTGGTCGATCTGGCGCTCGGTCACCTGAAGGCCCTGGCAAAGCTGAACGACCGGCCCGGCATGGCGGTGTACAACCTCGGCACCGGCCGGGGATATTCGGTGCTGGAGATGGTCGCGGCCTTTGGCCGGGCGAGCGGCAGACCGATCCCCTATCGCATTGCTCCCCGCCGGCCCGGCGACATCGCCCAATGCTATGCCGACCCGTCCCTGGCCGGACGCGAGTTGGGCTGGCAGGCCCGACTCGGCATCGAAGCGATGTGCGCCGACGGCTGGCGCTGGCAGGCGGGCAATCCCGATGGCTACCGATAGCGCCGGGCCTGCCGCGTAAACTCAAGTTAGGCTAAAGAAGTGAAGTTTCCAATCTTATAGGCATCGGAGAAAATATGCTTGATGCTGCAAAGCTCCTCATCCGCAAGGACGGTTCTCAAATTGACCTTGATAGGCCGCCAATCGGATTTGATCCGCGCGACCTAATCAGAGAGTTGTTGGCGTATGGTGAAATTGAGGCAGCAGATAAGCTGCTGCAACTTGATCGAAAAGCTATAGTTGCAATTGGCGTTCTTGCCATGAGGTACTATTCTGCACCAGATCGCCCAATTCTAGACAAGGCTATTTGTTTGGGTATTGTAGAGTTTCTAGAAGAGAAACCTCGTCCGCTCAAGAGAAAACGCCGTGTTTATCCTAAAAATTGAGATTAAATTTTCCTAACATTGCATTCAACCCGGACGCGCTAAAGCGCGCCGGTTAATTCAGGCGTTAGGCTTTTCAATCGGAAGGAGGGGGGCAGTGAAACAGATAGGATGGCTTTTCTCTTATTCAGTCTTAACCTTATGTTCCTGCTATAACATATATCATGCCATAGCAGAAGGAACAGTGAAAGGTTTATCGAAATCCTTAAGTCGCATGACAGTTATTTCACGTACGACTTCTCCTTTTGATTTTTATCTAAATATAGCCTGTTATTGTGCTTTTCTTGTCATAGGAATTATAGGGGTAGCTAGAATTTTGCGAAGAAAGTAATGTCTATTCCTGATGATCTTGAACCAATTGCTTAATATTCCTCAAGCGTTGCGCGCTCAGTTGGCCACGCGCCTAACCTTGCGTTCCAGCCCATGACTGTCCCCGAAGATACCCTGTACGCCTCCGGCGCGGTCGCGGAGGATTTTGCCTTCAACGACCGGGTCGCGGATGTGTTCGACGACATGCTCAGCCGCTCGGTCCCCTACTACCGCACGGTCATCGACGGCATGGCGCAGTTGCTGGCCGGTCATCTCGCGGATGGCGCCACGGTCTGCGACCTGGGCTGCTCGACCGGCACCACCCTGCTCGAACTGGCCCGGCGGCTTGCCAACCTGCATCTGCGCTATGTCGGCATCGACAATGCGCCGGCCATGCTCGCCAAGGCGCGCCGCAAAAGCGCCATGTTCAGCAAAAGCGAGGTGCTGCGCTTCATCGAGGCCGACATCACCTCCTGCCCGCTGCCCCAGGCGGATGCCATCATCTGCAACTACACCCTCCAGTTTCTCCGGCCCCTGACCCGGCAGCCCTTTGTCCGGCGCGTCTACGAGGCGCTGCCCGCGGGCGGCATGTTTTTTCTCGGCGAAAAGACCATCACCCCAGCCAGCCGGCTCAACCGCGACTTCATCGACATCTACCACGCATTTAAAAAGCAGCAGGGATACTCGGAACTGGAGATCGCGGCCAAACGGGAGGCCCTGGAAAATGT
Source organism: Pseudomonadota bacterium (assembly GCA_009782165.1). Classification (GTDB taxonomy): domain Bacteria; phylum Desulfobacterota; class Desulfobulbia; order Desulfobulbales; family Desulfobulbaceae; genus Desulfobulbus. Next base: position 2,991 of record WQUH01000132.1, read on the forward strand.
CCTGATTCCCTTTTCGCTGGAGGAAAATATCGCGCTGCTGCGGGAGGCCGGATTCGCGGAAGTGGAACTTTTTTTCCGCTGGTTCAACTTTGTGGCCATCGTGGCCCTCAAACGCTGATCCATGGACCTGATCGCCGCATTTCCCCAGGCCGATGCCGACCGGCTCAGGTCGGCGCTGGCCGAAAAATTCGCCTGGGTCAATCAGGAAAAAAAGGGATTCCTCCGCTACCGCAACCTGCTCCGGGAGGTGCGGCATCTCCGGGCGTCGTCGTGCGATTTTTCCGGCGATGTGGTCCGCATCGGCGCCGAGGCCGACCTGAGCCCGGATCAACGGCCGCAGGTGTACCGGGTGCTGCGCGGCTTCATGCCCTGGCGCAAGGGGCCTTTTTCCGTCTTCGGCATCGACATCGACGCCGAGTGGCGCAGCGAGCGGAAATGGAACCGGATCGTCCCCGAACTGCCCGACCTGACGGGCAAGACCGTGGCCGACATCGGCTGCAACAACGGCTACTACATGTTCCGGATGGCGCATCACCGGCCCGCCCTGGTCCTCGGATTCGAGCCCTATGTCCAGCACTATTACGCCTTCCGCCTGCTCAACGGTTTTGCCGGTCAGCCGCATCTGCAGGTGGAGCTGCTGGGCATCGAGCATCTTGCGCTTTTTCCCGACAGCTTCGATGTTATTTTTTGTCTGGGGATCCTGTACCATCGGCCTTCGCCGCTGGAGGCCCTGCGCGATCTGTATGCCGCGCTCAAACCGGGCGGCTGGCTGATCGTCGAGTCCCAGGCCATCCCCGGCCAGGCGCCGGTGGCGCTCTTTCCCGGCGCCACCTACGCCAAGGTGCCCGGCACCTGGTTTGTGCCCACGGGCGCCTGTCTGTACAATTGGCTCGCCCGCACCGGTTTTCGGGAGATCCGCCTGTTCTGCGAACATGCCATGAGCAGCGCCGAACAGCGGCGGACCGCCTGGATGGATTTTGAATCCTACGAAGATTTCATTGACAAGGACAATCACGAGCTTACTGTTGAGGGGTATCCGGCGCCTTGGCGAGTACTGCTCAAGGCTGCCAAGTAACCGCAACAACTGGAATTATTCTGACTGTCACCTGCGCGGGACCAGAGGCCGCCGGTCGCGTTCGCACCCCACAACGAGGAAAAACAAACATGAATGCACAAGACTGTACGCTGTACCATGGAGGGCTGAAGGGGGCGGAAACCCTCTTTGGCGAGAATGCCGAAAAATACGGGATCCAGGAGGTGATTTTCACCTTTGCGGGCCACCGCCTCAACCGTGACCGCAACCCTGTGATTTTGAACGAGGAGGAGTTGCAACGGGGCGACATCAGCATGGAGTTGGCGTCGCGCATGATGAACCGCACCTATTACGAGACCGAAAAGATCCGCCGGGTGCTCCAGACCATCTTCCACATGGTCAACAAAGGACACCAGGTCTTTGTGGTTGGCACCATTCTGGAGGACAATTCGGTGAAGGGCGGCACCGGCTGGGCGGTGGAACTGGCCAAGCTGTTCAACCGGCCGCTGCACGTCTACGACCAGCAGCGCCGCCAGTGGTTCACCTGGAAGGAAGGGGCCTGGCAGGAAGACAGCCCCAGGATTTGCTACAACACCTTTGTCGGCTCGGGCACCCGTTATCTCAGCGACGACGGGATTGCCGCCATCAACCAACTCTTTGCCGACAGCTTCGCCAGGCAGTGATCCTGGCGTAGCGTCGGTCGCGCCCCGTCGGACAGCGTTCCCGGTTTGCCGCTTTGGGGCGGCAAGCCGGGAGCGCCGTGCCGTCTCCATTGCTGATCGTTCCCATGCTCCTGCGTGGGAACGGCCACTCATCACTTGCCACTCGTCACTGCTTTTTCCGCCCTGCCGGGCGTGTGACTTTTTTTGCTCGCCCAAAAAACGATCACCAAAAAAAGGGCGCCCCGCGTGAGCGGCGGCTTCGCCGTACCTTCGCCGCTGGCCGTGCGGCGGGCGGCGCGTAAACTCGTGCTGCGCACTCGGACAGTACGCGCCGCTGATCC
>WQUH01000133.1 GCA_009782165.1 Pseudomonadota bacterium
GCTACGGCAACCGGTCAGTCGGGCTGCGGTCTTGAACACTTCGCCGGAAACCTCTTGTCAAGGTCTTCGTTCATTGGCGGTCAACGGTTGCAAGACTGGCCGGAGGCGCTGCCGCGCATGGAAAAGATTATAATTCGTCTGCATATCGAGCCAGGTTTTCGCTGTGCTGATTCCCAGCATTTCCAGCCGGATGGCCAATTCTTCGCTGACCGCAGCCCGGCAGTTCAAAACACGCGACAGCGGCACCCGCGATATGCCCAGCTTTTGCGCCGCTGCCGTTACCGATAGGCCCATTTCGTCCAGCAACTCCAGGCGCAGCAGTTCGCCGGGGTGTGGTGGATTGTGCATCATTTTCAATTCTCCCCTGTCAGTGGTAATCCAGATAATCAACCAGCTCGACGCCGCCAGCGGCAAAGCGAAACACGACCCGCCAATTGCCGTTGACCCAGATCGACCAGTAGCCGCGCCTGTCCCCCTTGAGCTGATGGCTTTTGAATACCTGCAAGGCAATCGCTTCCGGCCCGGTGGCGGTATCCAGGACACCCAGGATCAACCGCAACCTGGCGGCATGGTCCGCTTGGATACCTTTGGTCGAGCCTGTCTGGTAAAACGACTCAAGTCCTTTATGGCGGAAGCTCGTTATCATGGCAATATTGTATCGCGTGAAGATACACGCGTCAAGCGCTACCGGACGATGCCGAACCTCTGCGAACGTCTGGCGGCTTCCTGGCGGCGCGGGCGCATAGCCGAAAACGGACGGTTACGGACGAACAGGCACAAAAAAAACCCCGAAAAACCTTGTGGTTTAACGGGGTTAATGGACTGTGTTGGAACTCTATGGAACGTCAAAAACTATAGAATGGCGGAGAGGGTGAGATTCGAACTCACGGTACTTGCGTACACACGCGTTCCAGGCGTGCACCTTAAGCCACTCGGTCACCTCTCCGTACTGCGCATGCGACCATCATGGATGCCCGATACGGTCGAGCAATGAGAGCCGTTTTTCTATCCTGAGTCCCATTTTTTTACAATAGAAAACTGGCGGCGGTTCCGAAAAAACCCCTGCAGGATCTGGCCGCATTCCTCGGCCCGCACGCCCGCGGTCACGAGAAACTGATGGTTGAGCAGGCCATCGCCGCCGATACGGTAGCGCGACACCACCCCGCCGCCCTTGGGGTCGAGCGCGCCGAACACCAACCGGCCGATCCGCGCATGCACCAGCAGCCCGGCGCACATGGGACACGGCTCCAGGGTCACGTAGACCGTCACGCCGGGCAATCTGTAGTTGCCCGCAACCAGGGCGGCCCGGCGCAAGGCCCGGATTTCGGCATGACCGGCGGGATCGACGGCGGCAATGCACCTGTTGCCCGCCTCCCCCAGAATCGCGCCATCGTCGGCAACCACCACCGCGCCCACCGGCACCTCTCCCGCCTCGGCGGATTGCCGGGCCAGGATCAGGGCCCGCCCCATCATCAGATGATCGCGCTGTCCGCACCCGGATGCGCCAGAAACCGATTCCATCGCCGCCCATTCAATAAAACTGTTATGCTTCCGGTTGCATTTCCGGCTGACTCGTCTATAATTACAAAATAGATATTGCAAGCACCAAATCGAAACACAGATCAGAAGAGGAGATCATGGCCAAGAAAAAAGCCGCTGTTCTTGCCTACAAGTTTTCGCTGGAGAGCATGATCAGCGTCGAAACCGCTCTGGGGAGTCATTTCGATCTCTCCTTTCAGGAGGATCCCGCCGGCTTTCAAACCGAGGTCAACAAGCAGTCGTACAGCATCATTTTCATCAACCATCAGCCAGGAGACAACACCACATTCGCTCTGGTGGAGCAGGTGCGCGAGCAGACGCCGTCCACGCCGGTGATCATCGCCTGCCAGCCGGAGGATTCCGACCGCCTCAACAGGCGGCTGGAGCCGCTCGTCTACGACATCCTCAACCTGCCGCTGACGCCCGAGCGGATCCGGCGAACAGTCAGAAACGCCCTGCACACCCTGCAACAGGACAACGAACTGGCCTACCTGCGCCGCACCCAGGACATCGTCTACAGCTTTGACCAGATCATTGCCGAAAGCGACAGTTTCAAGGCGGCGATCAACAACCTGAAAAAATTTGCCGCCTCCGACTCCACCCTGCTGCTCACAGGCAACACCGGCACCGGCAAGAGCTTTCTTTCCGGCACGGTCCACTACAATTCACCCCGCCGCGACCACGCCTTCATCAAGATCAACTGTGCCAACATCCCGGACACCCTGCTCGAGTCCGAGCTGTTCGGCCACGAAAAGGGGGCGTTCACCGGCGCCGACAAGCAGCGCATCGGCCGCTTTGAACAGGCCGACGGCGGCACCATCTTTCTGGATGAAATCGGCGAGATTCCGATGGCAATCCAGTCGAAGCTGCTCAGGGTGCTGGAGGAAAAATCCTTCGAGCGGGTGGGCGGCAACAAGACCATCAAGGTGAATGTGCGGCTCATCACCGCCACCAACAAGGATCTGTCCGCCCTGATTGCCGCCGGCAGATTCCGGGAGGATCTCTACTACCGGATCAACGTGCTGCCGATCTATCTGCCGCCGCTGAAGGAGCGCCCCCGCTGCCTGGCGCCCCTGGCCCGGAGCCTGCTGAAGAAGTTGACCATCTCGCTCAGAAAGAGCCACATCACCGATTTCACCCCCGAGGTTCTGGCCCTGATCCAGGGCTACGACTGGCCGGGCAACATCCGCCAGTTGGCCAACACCATCGAGCGGGCCGTGATCCTCGAGGAAGAAAATCTGGTCGGGCTTTCCTCGATCCACATCCCGGAACTGAGCCGGCCCACACCCCCGCTGATCCAGATGACCGAACCGCTGGAAGCCCACGAGCGGGAACTCATCGTCAAGGCGCTGATCGAAAACCTCTGGGTGCAGAAGGATGCGGCCCGCTGTCTGGGGATCAGCCCCAGGGTGCTGAACTATAAGATCAAAAAATTCGGCATCACCCACCAGAACTGGCGCAAGCACAAAAAATAGCGCTGCCGGGCCGCCTCAGTGCAGGTGGCCGCCGGTGCTCGACATGGTCAGGTGGCCGTTTTTCACCCCGCGCAGGGCGGTCAACCGCTCGGCCAGTTCGCGCACCTGCGACGCCTTGCCCTTGACGATCGTCACCTCCAGGCAGTTGTCGTGGTCCATGTGTACATGGGTGGTCGAGGTGATCTGGTGGTGGTAGTCATGCTGCAACTCGGTGATCTTCTCCTGAAGCTGCGGCTGATGGTGGTTGTACACCAGGGTCACCACGCCGACCACCTCGCTGTCCCGCTCCCACTCCTCATTCACCAGCACATTCCGGATCAGGTCGCGGATCGCCTCGGAGCGGTTGGAGTAGTTGCGGCGGACGAGGTATTCGTCGAACTTGCCGAGCAGTTTGTCATCCATTGAAACCGAAAATCGCAAGAGCATCGGTCAGGTCTCCTTTTCCAGTTCCTTGAGTTTTTCGAGAATCGCCTTGGCCTCGGCGCGCATCTTTTCCGGCACGCTCTTGTCCTTGCTGGCCCGCGTGAGGTATTGCCTGGCAATCTTGATCTTGCCCCGGAAGAGGTTGTACTTGCCCAGATACATGCCGCTCACCCCGTCCCGGCCGCGATTGGCCTCGATCTGCCCCAGATCGAAATAGACCTGCGGAAACTCGGGCAGGGCCACGACCACCTGTTGGAACAACTGCTCCGCCCGGGAGTTGTTGCCGCTCATCAGCTCGATCCTGCCCAACTGGTAGGCGCCGTACAAGTCGCTGGAGTTGCGTTTGCGCGCCTGCTCCAGGATGATCCTGGCCTCGTCGTAGCGGCCGCTGCCCATCAGCAGCACCGCCCTGTCGATCTCCAGGATCTCCCTTTGCGGGTACTGCTCCCGCACGGCCGCCAACTGGCGGAGCGCCTCCTCGTAGTTGCGGTCTTCGCCCTCGACCAGGGCCAGGCCGTAGCGGGCCATCACCTGCTGCTCCCTGGTCGGGGCCGAGGTCGCAGCCATGGCGCAATAGGCGCGCAGGGAGCCAGGGTCCATCGACTGCACCAGCACCCGATACTTGAAGCGGAGAAATTCGAAGTTGTCGGTCTTGACATACTGGGGGGCAGCCTCTTTCAGTTGGGCCGACTCCAGCAACGACTCGACATACCCCAACCGGGCGTCGGGGTCCGGATGGGTCAGGAGGTATTTCGGCACCTCGCTGCCCATGCTGTAGCGGGTAATGCGCCGCATGGTCTTGAGCATGTCCCCCATGGCCGAGGGGTCGCGGTGCATCTGCCGCATCCAGCCGAAGGAAAGCCGGTCGGCCTGCTCCTCGTCCTCGCGGCTGTATTGCAGGTTGGCAGCCTGCCCAGCCGCCAGCGAGCCGGTCAGCAAGCCCTGCGACAAGCCGGGAACCCCCAGGGCAATGCCCGCGATCCCGGCAATCAGGGAAAGGGCGCTGATCTTGGTGCCCTTGTCGAGCCGCTGGGCAATGTGGCGGCTGACCACATGGCCGATTTCATGGGCCAGAACGCTCAGCAACTGGTCCTCGTTGGTCATCTGCTGGATCAGACCGGTAAAAAAGAAGACCAGTCCGCCAGGCGCGGCAAAGGCGTTGAATTCATTGCTCTTGACCACGAAAAAGCGGTAGGTGAAATACTGGGGGCCGATGTTCTCCAAGACTTTCTTCCCGAACCTGTTGATGTACTGGCTGATGTCCGGGTCATCGAGAATCGGGAATTCCTTGCGCACCGAGAAAAGAAGCTGCTCGCCGATCTTGCGTTCCTCGCCGATGGTGAGGCCATGGACATGCAGTGGGGAGAGCAGGTGAGCCAGCAGCAGAAAAACGGCAAGCCAGCGGCAGGAGCGGGGTCGTCTGTTCATGTACAGGGTACCGATGAGTTGCGGGAGATTCGGGCCAAGGTCATGCGGCCTTGACGCATGGCCTGCAAGGTACTGCGTTCGACCGCTGACCGCAATGCAGAAGAGAGGATAGAATGGAGTGCAT
>WQUH01000134.1 GCA_009782165.1 Pseudomonadota bacterium
GGTGCTGGAGCGGGCCATTCGGGAGCGCAAGCCGGAAGTGGTGCTGGCCGGCGCCACCGCCATCGGCCGCTCGGTCATCCCCTACGTGGCGACCGCCATCGGCGCCGGTCTGACGGCCGATTGCACCCGCCTGGACATCCGCGCGGAAGACGGCATGCTGCTGCAAACCCGGCCGGCCTTTGGCGGCAACATCATGGCCACCATCGAATGTCCGCAGACCCGGCCGCAGATGGCCACGGTCCGGCCCAAGGTCATGGCCCCCGCCCAGCCTGACCCATCCCGCACCGGAGAGGTGGTGCGGCTCCAGATTTCCCCGGAACTCCTGCAATCGACAACCGAGGTGCTCGAGACCGTGGTCAACACCGAGGATCAGGTCAATATCCAGGAGTTCGAAATTCTGGTTTCAGGCGGCCGTGGGCTGGATTCGGCCAAGGGATTCGCATTGATCCGGGAACTGGCCGCCGAGCTGGGAGGAGCGGTAGCCGCTTCCAGGGCCGCGGTCGATGCGGGCTGGATTTCGTACCCGCATCAGGTGGGGCAAACCGGCAAGACGGTCAGCCCCAAGATCTATATCGCCTGCGGCATTTCAGGGGCGGTGCAGCACGCGGTGGGCATGCAGTCGGCCGAGATTGTGGTTGCCATCAACCGCGACCTGGAGGCCCCTATTTTCGACCTTGCCACCTATGGCGTGGTCGGCGACCTGTACGAGGTGGTGCCTCGCTTGATTCAACGTTTGCAGGAGATCAAGAGATGACGATGGAAGGCAAAATTGCCCTGGTCACCGGTGGCAGCCGGGGGATCGGCCGGGCCGTTTCGGTGCGATTGGCCGGCATGGGGGCGACGGTCGGGGTGAATTACGTGGCCAATCCGGCCGCTGCCGAAGAGACGCTGCGTCAGATCGAGGCCGCCGGCGGCACGGGATTCCTGGTCCGTTTCAATGTGGCCGATGCCGACGCGGTTCAGGCCAGCATCAAGGAGATTATTGCCGCCCATGGCCAGGTCGACATCCTGGTCAACAACGCGGGCATCACCCGCGATGGCCTGCTGGCGCGCATGAAAGACGAGGAATGGGACAGCGTCCTCGACACCAATTTGAAGGGCGCGTTTCTCTGCAGCAAGGCAGTGATGCGCGCCATGATGAAGAAACGATGGGGCCGGATCATCAACATTTCGTCGGTGGTCGGTTTTGTCGGCAACAGTGGTCAGGTCAATTACGCCGCCGCCAAGGCGGGGCTGGTCGGCCTGACCAAATCGATGGCGCGGGAGCTGGCAGGGCGGAATATCACTGTCAACTGTGTCGCGCCAGGATATATTGTTACCGACATGACCGATGGCCTCGCCGCAGACGTTCAGGAGGCACTCAAGGCGCAGATTCCGCTCGGGGTATTGGGCACGCCGGAAGATGTCGCCGCCGCGGTCGCTTTCCTGGCGTCGTCTGACGGGAGCTATATGACCGGTCAGACTTTGCATGTCAATGGCGGGATGTATATGGGCCATTGACAAAAGATGTCCGAGTATCTACATATTCGGGCACTATTTTGTCCAAAAAACAACAAGACTAAATGAGGAGAAAAACAATGGCTGTTCAAGATAAAATGATTGATATCATCGTCGAGCAACTGAGTGTTGATCGCGACAAGGTCGTGCCGGGAGCGTCGTTTATCGACGACCTTGGCGCCGACTCCCTGGACCTGGTCGAGCTGATCATGGCCATGGAAGAGGAATTCGATGTCGAGATTCCCGATGAAGAGGCGGAGAAAATCGTCACTGTGCAGAATGCCATCGATTTTGTGAACAAGATCCAAGGGTAGAATGAGGAAAGCGTGTGAAACGACGGGTCGTTGTCACCGGGATTGGCTTGATCACGCCGCTGGGGATCGGAACCGAGCAGACGTGGCAGGCGCTGATCAACGGACAGAGCGGAATCGGACCGATTACCCGCTTTGACGCCTCTGATCAGGCCTCGCAGATAGCCGCCGAGGTCAAGGGGTTTGACCCCGAGGCCTGGTTTGAGAAAAAACAGGCCAAGAATCTCGACCTCTTTGTGCAGTATGCCTTGGCTGCCGCGGACATTGCCTGGAAGGACAGCGGCCTGTCGATCACCGACCACACCAGCGACCGGGTTGGGGTCATCACCGGTTGCGGCATGGGCGGGCTGCCCACCATTGAAGAATACCACGGGGTCTTGCTCAACCGGGGGCCCCGCAAGATTACGCCGTTTTTCATCCCGAGGGTCATCCCCAACATGCCCTCGGGACAGATTTCCATGCGGCTGGGATGCAAAGGCCCCAACCTGTGTCTGACCACGGCCTGCGCGGCCGGCACCCACGCCGTGGGCGAGGCCTTTCGTCATATTGCCCACGGCGATTGCGATGCGGCGATCACCGGGGGAGTCGAGTCGGTCATCTGTCCGCTGGCCGTGGGCGGGTTTGGCGCCATGAAGGCCCTTTCCACCCGCAATGACGAGCCAACCGCCGCATCCCGCCCCTTTGACCGGGACCGGGACGGCTTTGTCATCTCCGAAGGGGCGGGCATGCTGGTGCTGGAAGAGTTGGAGTCGGCCAAGCGGCGCGGCGCCGCCATCTATGCCGAGATCATCGGCTACGGCCAGAGCAGCGACGCCTTCCACATCGCGGCTCCGCCCGAGGACGGCGAGGGCGCGGCCCGGTGCATGGCGGCCGCCTTGCGGGATGCCGGGCTCAATCCCGCAGAGATCGATTACATCAATGCGCACGGCACCTCCACGCCGCTCAACGATAAGTGTGAAACCCTGGCCATCAAGACCGTTTTCGGCGACCATGCCTACCGGTTGGCGATCAGCTCCACCAAATCGATGACCGGCCACATGCTGGGCGCCGCCGGCGGCATCGAGGCGGCTTTCACCGCGCTGAGCCTGTACCACGGCCTGTTGCCGCCGACCGCCAACCTCCACACCCCCGATCCGGATTGCGATCTGGACTACGTTCCCCTGGTGGCCAGGGAACAGAAAATAACCACCGCCATGTCCAACTCGTTTGGTTTCGGCGGCACCAATGGCGTGGTGATCTTCCGACGTTTTGCCTGATCAGGCAAGGAGATGGGCATGAACATTGCGATGGGTTGCGACCACGGCGGCTTTCATTTGAAAGAGGAGATCATCCCGCTCATCGAAGCAGCGGGGCATACGGTGGTCGATCTGGGTTGTTTTGCGGAGGAATCGGTCGATTATCCTGATTTTGCCGACCGGGTCTGCGCGGCCATTGGCGATGGCCGCTGCCAGCGCGGCATCCTGATCTGCGGCACGGGCATCGGCATGTCGATTGCTGCCAACCGGCACCGCCATATCCGGGCGGCCCTGTGCCACGAGTCCTTTTCCGCCCGCATGAGCAGAGAACATAACGATGCCAATGTGTTATGCCTGGGGGCCAGGGTTCTGGGAATTGCCCTGGCCCAGGAGGTGGTCAAGGTCTGGTTGGCGGGCGAATTTGCCGGCGGCCGTCATCTGCGCAGGATCGAGATGATGGGGTAGGCGGGTTTTTTTCGCAGGCGATGGTCCGAACCGGCAGGCTTTTTGGTGCAAGCTGCCGGTTTTTTTATGCGAGCGGTTGAATGCTCCCCTTGAAATCAGTGCATGGTGCGTCATGAAGTGTCCCTATTGCGGCCATCTGGATAGCCGGGTGATCGATTCCCGGATCAGCAAGGACAAGACCATTATCCGTCGCCGCCGGGAATGCGATGCCTGCCAGCGGCGGTTCACCACCTATGAGCGCATCGAATTGACGCTGCCCATGCTGATCAAAAAAGACGGCAGGCGGGAGGCCTGGGACCGGGGCAAGATTGTCGCCGGACTGGAAAAGGCCTGCGAGAAGCTGGCGGTCAGCATGGCCGACATCGATGCCTTTGTCGATGCCATCGAGCAGAAGCTCCAGGACTACGGCGGCAAGGAAATCCCCACCAGCCAGGTCGGCGAATGGGTGATGGAAGCCCTGCCGGCGCTGGACGAGGTCGCCTATGTCCGTTTTGCCTCGGTGTACCGCCAGTTCAAGGATGTCAATGAATTCATGGACGAATTGAAGATTTTCCTGGGCGAAAAGAGCAAGCGTTGACCGGTGCGCGTCCGATGCGAAACGAGCATGCCGCATACATGGAGTTGGCCTTGGCAGAGGCCCGCAAAGGACTGGGGCGGACTTCGCCGAATCCGGCGGTCGGCGCAATCGTGGTCAGGGACGGCGTGGTCGTTGGCCGTGGCTGGCACCAGAAGGCCGGCACGCCCCATGCCGAGGTCCATGCGCTTGCGGATGCCGGCCCGCGGGCGGCGGGAGCCACGCTGTACGTCACGCTGGAACCCTGCAACCATACCGGCCGCACTCCACCCTGCACCCAGGCCATCCTCCGCAGCGGCATCGCCAAGGTGGTCATCGGCATGGCCGATCCCAATCCCGTGGCAGCGGGCGGGGCGCGGTATCTGGCCGCCCAGGGCCTTGCGGTGCGCAGCGGGGTGCTCGAACAGCAGTGCCGCGCGTTGAATTATCCGTTTATCAAGCACAGCGCCACGGGATTGCCTTGGGTGCTGATGAAGGCGGGCTTGAGTCTCGACGGCAAGATCACCTTTCGCCGCCGGCAGGGAGAGGCCATCACCGGCCCGGCCGCCGGACAGTATGTGCATCGGCTCCGCAATCAGGTCGACGCCATTCTGGTCGGCGTGGAGACGGCGATCATCGACGATCCCAGCCTGACCGCCCGGCTTGCGGGAGGCGAAGAGAGCCGCGACCCACTGCGCATCGTGCTCGACACCTCTTTGCGGCTGCCGCCGGAGGCGCGGATGCTGAACCAGGCATCCATTGCGGAAACCTGGATCGTTTGCGGCGAAGGCGCGGCAAAGGCGCGGGAAGTCCGCCTGGCTGACAGAGGGGCACGGGTCTGCCGTGTTCCGGTCGATGGCGCGGGACGGGTGGATCTGCCAGCCGCGCTCGGCCTGCTGGGCAGCCGCAACATCACCTCGCTGCT
>WQUH01000135.1 GCA_009782165.1 Pseudomonadota bacterium
AGCAAGGTCTCCCGGATCTCGGGCCTGAGTTGCGCCATCAGCCTGGCATCGCCCGCCAGCTCTGTCAACTGGGGCAAGACAACAAACTCTTTTCCCAGCAAGGGCAGGACGTTGCCCAGCCAGCGGTTGGCCGCGGCCGGGTTGACGACCTGCAATTCCAGGCGCGGCGTCAGCGCAGCGATTTGCAGGTCGATTTGCTGGCCGACTTGCAGGGGGATCGACGATTCGGCCGTGACCTGCTGACCGTTGAGGTTGAGGGTGACAAGGAACGCCTCGCTCTTGGCAATGACCGTCGCCTGGAGCATCTGGCCCGGCGTGAAGGGGAGTCGCTGCTGCTGTTCCCCCTGTGGCTGTTCCCCGGTCTGGCGCGAGAAAAAAGAAGGTTTGACCTCGGTGATCAGAGGAATGGGATCCATGAGGCGTTCCGCTCCGCCGGGTTGCTTCGGTGTACGGGCCGGCAACAGGGTTCAGGTGACATGGACCTGTTCCCTGAGCTGGCGGCGCTGTTCCTGCATGCAGCAGGCGATGATCATGTCTCTGGTTTTCGAGGTGACGTTTTCAAAGTGAAAGGCGACCTGAAAACGGTTGTTCCGGATTCTGGAGGATCGGACCACGCTGGCCAGACAGACGATGGGGCTGGTTTCCTCCGGCACGGTGATGACCAGTTGGATATGCTTGCGGCTGGGAGGCAGGGAGGAAAAGACCGCCAACACGCCGCTGCCGCTCAAGTCGAGGGTGGTGCCGGTCAGCTTCCAATTGGTTCCGGTTTCCCTGGGCCCGGCGATATAGGATGCCTGGATGGGGGTGTTGATCGCCACGCGAAAATACTCGCGCAACAATTCAGGATCGATAGGTTCCTTGGCCGTGAAGTGCAGACGGCGGTCCCGGACCACGCGGTCAAGCCGGGCGATCAGGTTGATGCTCAGGCTGTTGTGTTCCACCGACAGCGTGCAATCGGCGCCGATTTTCAGCGCCGTTGCCTCCCAGGATCGGGGAGGAAAAACGAGCTCCAGGCAGGGGAATTCCTTCTTGATGAACAGCGCCTTGCGGCGGATGCTTTCCCCGCGGATGAGGGGCAGATCGACAAAGGCGGGGGCATTGTCGGTCAGTTTCGCGAAAATGTCATGCAGTCTCGACACAGCCCTATGCTCTCATTGGCAAAGGTTCAGAACCGCCTGTTGTTCATGCGGCATTGATGCTTTCCAGCCGGACGCGCATCCGCAGATATCTGCGCTGCAATTCGAAGCAGCAGGCCATGATTTTATCCTGGCTTTCCGGGTCGATCTCGTCGAAATGCAGGGCCGTGTGATAGAGACATTCTTCAATTTTCCGGCAGCGAACCACATGCCCCCGCGCCACGATGACCTCCATCCCCTTGGTGGGCAGCGTGAGCTCGATTTTCGCCCGGACGTCTTGTTCCAGGGGCTCGTTGAAACTACAGAGGATGCCGCTGCCGCTCAGATCGATCGTGTCGCCGAGCAGCCGCCAGCCTTCGGAGTCCTGCGGCGTTTCTTCCTGCGGAATTTCCGAGGCCGCGACCTTGGTGGAGGCGTCGACGCGGAAAAAGTTGCGGACATGGGTGTGGCTCACCGTCTCCTTGGCCACAAGTTCCAGGGTGTACGGCTCCCGGATCGCCTGAATCGCGGCGGCAACGGTGACCGTCTGGTTGACGAAATCGAACATCACCATGCACGGCCTGGCGGTATCCACCTGATCGATTGCCAGGTCGCTGTTCGGAAAGGCCAGGGTAAAGACCGGGGCCTGCTCTTTTCCGTACACGCAGTGCGCCCGTCTCCCCTCTTTCAGGCCGAGCAACGGCACAGTGGCGCGCACGGCCATGCCCTCTTTGACGGAGTTGAAGAGATTGTTCAGTAATGACAAGGGGTTGTATCCAAAAAAGGTCGAGGAACAATTTTGTTAACTATTATGAATACTGTTTCTACAATGCCATAACCGCGTAGAAAAAGGAAGAAATTTTTGAAAGCAACGGAAAAAGAGTGAACGGGACAGCGTCGCGGGAGGGAAGGGGCTGCCGCGCAGTGCCCGCAAACGGGCCGCTGCGGTCAGCCGGCTGAGGAGAAGCGGCTTTCCGGCTGGGCAATGCCGGGTTTATACCCTTGCAGCATGGAGTTTCCCTGCCGCAGGGTGTGGACTTCGTTGCGCTGGATCGCCATGATGCTCCTGAGGTGCGGCACCAGGCGATGGTTGCGTTCCTGAATGGCCTGCATGCGTTGCAGCCATTCCCTGGTGTCGTCCAGGTCCAGCAGTTCCTGATGACCCCGCAGCAGACCGAACAACCGGTGGTCGAAGTCCCTGGCCTGTTCCTGCAGGGCATCGAGACGTCCGCACAGTTCAGGCAGGGCTGCGAAGTCGCTGCTGTGGACGGCGGTTTCGATCTCCGCGCCCAACAGGTCGAGCTGTCGGTACTGGGCCGCGGCCTGGGCGATCAGGGCAAGGGGGTCCATATCACATCGCCACCGCCAGAGGATGATAGGTGGGCAGGGGCTTGTCCAGCACGCCGATGGTGGCGGCATCCCGCAGCTCCTGCTTGTTGAGTTCGATGGCCTGCGCCCAGGTGGTGCGGAGATCCGTCAGCAGGTGCTTGACTTCGAGCAGGGGAGCCGGGTCGTTTTTCAGGTTGGCCTGCAACATCCGGCGCAGCATGTAGGCATAGAGGGCATCGAGATTTTCCGCCAGTTGGGCATCCTGTTTGTGGTCCAGGGTGGCGGCGAATTCGGCGACAATGGCCGAGGCCCGGTTGATATAGTAGGCCCGTTTGTCGATCACCCCGTTGTCAATGGCCTGGATGCCGAGCGAGAGAAAGCGGATGGCGCCATCGTACAGCATGAGCATCAACTGCTCCGGCGATGCCGAGTGGACTGTGGTGGCCAGATATTGGTTGGTGTACTCGCTCATTATTTGCTCCTGTAATTCATGATGTTGCTGAGCGCGGTCATCTGTTGGTTCAGATAGGAAGATTGCGAGTTGAGGCTGCTGACCAGGGTTTCCATTGCGGCGAACTGGGCTTCAAGCGTTTTCTGCCGCTGGTCGAGCCGCGCCTGCAACGAGGCGATCCGGGTGTCGATCTGTTTGATGTTGTTGGTGATGCTCGTTTTCCGCCCCTGCAGCATGCCGGTGGTCGAGCTGGTCATGGAATTCAGGTAATCCTGGAACTGGGCGGCAATGCCCTTGCTTCCCCCCTTCCCGGCAAGCAGGTTGACCACGCTGTCCAGGTTGTTGTCAAGGGCATTGCCGAGCGTCTTGTCGTCGACAATGATGGTGCCGTCTTTCTGGGTCTGGAAACCCAACTGCGACAGGGTGGAGAACACGCCGTCGTTGGTGAAAGGGGTGGTGAGCATGTTCTGCAGGCGCCGCTTGATGGCGTTGATGCCGGCATCGCCGCCCAGCACGCCGCCGCCCTGCTCGTCGATCACCGATTGCCCGGTGATGAAGCTGACCACATCGTTGTATCCCTTGGCAAAGGCCTGGATGGCCGATTTGATGCTGTTCTGGTCGACGCTGACGTTGAGCGTGGTGAACGAGCCCGCTTTGGCCTGCACCAGATCCAAGGTAATCCCTGGAATCGCCTCGGTCAAGGTGTTGGAGTCGCTGTAGACGTCGATGGTATCGATGCGGACGTGGGCGCGGCTCGCCGCCTGCACGGGCGGATCCATACCGCCGAGCGTATCGGCGCCGCCGACCAGGCCGCTGCTGTCGATGGTGAAGGTCTTGCCCACATCGTTGCCGGTCAGCACCAGACGGTAGGGGTTGGCGCTGCCGTCGTTGATGATCGCCGCGGATACGCCCAGACCGGCATCGTTGATGGCTTGAGCGATCCCTTCCAGGGAGTTGTTGCTGGCGGTGATCGCGATGCTGTGGCTGGTGCCTCCTACGGTCAGATCCAGGGTGCCGGTGCCGAAGGTCGAGCTGGTTTTGCTGGCCACCCCGACCTGGGTCACTGATTTCTGTACCTGCGCCAGCGACACCACCTCGACCTGATATCTGCCGCCGGCCAGCGCCGTGCTGGAGGCGGAGGCGGTGAGATAGTCGGTGGTGTTCTGCTTGACCGCCCGCTGCTGGAGCGTGTCGGCGGTGCTCAGGTTCTTGAGTGCGGTGGCGAAAGATTTGAGCCTGGTATCCAGTTCGGTAAACGCGGCCAGCCGGTTGTTCTGCCAGGTTTTATCGGCTTGCAACCGGGTAATCGGCAACTGCTCGAGACTCATCAACTGGCTGATGATGCTGCTGGTGTCCAGCCCGCTTGCCAGTCCGCTGAATTGAATGGCCATGACGCAAACCTCCGTGTTCGTGCCGTGTTAACTGACGGTGTCAACCAGGTTGCCGCGCAATTCCGAGAGGGATTTGCTGAGGTGGACCATCGATTCCGACGGAATCTGCCGGATTACCTCGTTGGTGCTGCTGTTGACGACCTTGACGATCAACTCCGAGGTGTCCTTGTCCCGCTCGAAGCGGACGCTGTACAGACCGTTTTCGGTGATCGAGTTGATCTGGCTGAGCAGCTCTTCCGGCGGCATTTTGTTGTCCTGGGACGTAGGCGCCGACTGCTGCTGGCTATCTTGGCGTTTGCGGTTCACCTGCTGCGCCGGTTCGTTGGCTCTGGGCATAACCAGGTTGGCCGCTGTCATGGTATCGACATTCATCTGCTTACCTCCATGTGATAAAGAAAAATATCAAAGGCCTGAGGAGACCGCGAACGGTCTCCTCAGGGAAGAGGGGTTTACTTCAGCAGGCTCAGGGCCAACTGGGGAACCTGGTTGGCCTGGGCGAGAATTGCGATACCGGCTTGCTGCAGAATGCTCTGCTTGGTCATCTCCGAGGTTTCCTGGGCGATGTCCGCATCCAGGATCCGCGACCGGGCGGCCGAGACGTTCTCCGAGATGTTCTGCAGGTTGGCGATGGTGGACTCGAAGCGGTTCTGAATGGCGCCGAGATCCGCACGGGTGCCGTCGATCAG
>WQUH01000136.1 GCA_009782165.1 Pseudomonadota bacterium
GATGTTGCTACCCATACCGCACATGGACGCAGGTTTTCAGCAAGCTCGTTGTATCAGAATAGGTAGCTAGGCAAAGTCAAAACACTATATCGACAATTGGACGGAAAAAAACTTGCAATCAGCCGGAATAAAAATTTACCAATAGACGTCGTAAAAAAGGGCCGTTTTTTTTATATCTTCGCTTTCTCCGTCCTCCGATTCACATCATCCTGATGCGTTCGCAGTCGGGGCAGATCCAGGTGGGGCCGTTACTGATTCCCCACTTGTTTTCGGCGAAGCACTCGGGGCATATCTGAAAACCGCAGGGACAACTGTAGCAAAAAGGCAACTCGCGGCCGCAGCAGTGGCAACGGTATTCGCCCAAGCGGCGGCGGCGGTAGCCGGTTTTTTCCTCAGCCATCGACCACCTCGGCAAGCCAGGCCAGATAAGAGGAGCTGACCATCGTCAACGGCCAGGCGACGATTTCCGGCACCTCGTAGCTGTGCCGGGTTAAAATCGCCTTTTCGATGCGTGGGTAGAGCGAGGCCAGGCTCTTCATGGTGACGATCACCTCGTTTTCATCGCAGATCTCGCCCCGCCACCAGTAGAGGCTGCGCACCGGGGCGCTCAATTGGGCGCAGGCGATGAGTTTTTCCGCAAGCAGCAGCCGGGCGATGGCCGCCGCTTCCTCATGCGATGGACAGGAGCAGGTGATGACAATCGCGGTATTTTCCCCCAAGGATACCATGGCAGATCCTTTGATGAACGGCTAAAGCGACGGGAATTTTCACCCAAATAGAGAAGAAAAGGCGGGGGAACCGGCAAATTCCCCCGCCTTTTTCAGATCGTCTCGATTACATATTTCTGGCTGCCGAGGCCAATCTTTTCGGCGTAGGCGAACTGATGTTCCCAGGGGATGTGCGGGTAGATGGCGCGGATCTTGTCGGGATCGGTTTTACCGGCCAGGCGAGAGAGCGGCGACGCCGGTTGCTTTTGCAGCATATCGACCGACGCCTTATCAAGCGCCACCGGGTCTTTCGAGGCCATGATGCCGATGTCGCCGACGATCGGCGCGTCGGCCCAGGAATGGCAGTCGCAGGCCGGAGAAATCTGGGTGAGGAAATTGATAAAGAGGCTCTTATCATGTTTCCCTGACAGAGCGGCGGCGGTGTAATCGACCATCCTTTCAAGAAAATCCGGGATGGTGCCCGACCAATCGACATCGATCGCCTGCTGCTTGCAACTGTGCATACACATGGCGCAGCCGACGCATTTCGTTTTGTCGATCACCGCCAGTTTCGTCACTTTCGGGTGCGGAGATTTTTTCGCCTCGCCTCTTTTGACCAGGCTCAGGGCGCCGTGCACGCACTGTTTCAGGCATTGGCCGCAGGCGATGCACTTCTTCGCCTTGATCACCGGCGCGACGTTGCTGTGCTGGGCCATCTTGCCGCGCCGCGAGCCGCCGCCCATGCCGACGTTTTTCATGGCGCCGCCGAAACCCGCCACCTCGTGCAGCTTGAAATGGGCGACCGAGACGAGGGCCTGGGCGCGGACCAGGGCGGCGGCGATAAAGGCTTCCTTAAAATGTTTCGATTTTACCGGCACGGCGATTTCATCGTTGCCGCTCAGGCCGTCGGCGATAATCAGCGGCGCCCCGACCGAGGAATGGCCAAAACCGTTGTACAAGGCCGAATTGAGATGATCGACGGCGTTGCCGCGCATACCGACATAGAGCGTGCCGGCGTCGGTGAGAAAGGGCTTGCCTCCGGCCTTTTCCACCGCCTCGACCACCGGGCGGACAAACAGTGGTCTGACGAAGGCCGTGTTGCCCAGCTCACCGAAGTGCAGCTTGATGGCGGTCAGGTCACCCTTTTCGATCACATCCTCGAGCCCGGCCTTTTTCATCAGCGTCGTCAGCCGAGGCAGGATGCCTTTGTCATTCTTTACGTTCAGATCCATTGAATACACCGTTGCTGGTGCCATGGATACCCCTCCTTTGAAAAAAGAATTTGATTAAAGCGGCAACCGCCGCGGAGAAGGAAATACCACTTTTTTCGCGAAGACGCCAATCAACAGAGCACACGGCCGCTGATGGCACGCAAATCGGCGCAACCAGTGAGGCGCATGGCCTGGACAAGTTGATCCTGGATTTGCGCGAAGTAGGCTGGCACGCCGTGCTCCTCGTCGCCATGCACCGCGATCAACACTGGACGGCAGATGAGTACGAATTTGGCCCCCAGGGCCAGGGCCTTGAGCACATCCACGCCGCTGCGAACGCCGCCGTCCATCATGACAATCAACCGCTCGCCGACAACTCCGGCAATGGACGGCAAAACCTCGGCGGTGCCGGGGGCGCAGTCCAACGCCCGGCCGCCGTGGTTGGAAACAACCAGGGCATCCGCTCCGGCATCGGCGGCGATGACCGCCTCATCCGTGGTCATAACGCCCTTGACAATGAATTTCATGCCGCGTTTATGGGCTTCGACAACAATCTTTTCCAGCTTGGCCGGAGGTGTTACCGCGACCGGCGAGGCCAGTTTGCGCATGGTTGGCAGACCGGCGCCGTCCACGTCCATGCCGCAGATGCCAATACCGGCGGTCACGGCCATATCCATGCGGGCGGTGATCTCCGACATATCAGCCCAGGGTTTGATAAAAGGCACGGCGATGGCGCCATCATCCCCCACCACATCCATGTACTTCTGGAAATCGGCTTTGGCCGGCAGATCACCGATACCCGCCAGTGTTTGCGCGGCGCGGCAACCGCGCAGGACAAAACGTGTATAATCGACGTCGCTCATATCGCTGCCGAGATTCAGGGCAACGCTGCCCACCGGCGCGGCCAGGACCGGCAGGGCCATTTCCCGGCCCCAGAGCGAGGTTTTTGTCTCCGGCTCATTGGCCTGGTGCAGGGTGCGCAGCGCCAGATGATGGCGGGCCAAGGCGCTGACGTTATTCTGAAAAGAGACGCCGCTGCCAAGGCCGCCCATGCCGGGGATTTTGCCGGCGCAGGCAATGCCATTGCACACCGGGCAGACTTTACACTGGGCCTTCACCCGTTCCAGTGCCTTTTTCCTGATCTCTTGCATTGACGGTCTGTTTGACTCAGCCATGATTTTCCTCTTATTTTTCAAGATTTTTTCAATATGGGCCTTGGCCTGACCTTTGAGCTTCAGCGGCCAGACTGTGGATCGCTTTTTTCACGGCGATAGGATTCGGCCAGCAACGAAATAAAATGGGTAACCTGCTGCCGGCCACCGGCTCGACGGACAGTATCAAGCAATTGCATCATGCAGGCCGGGCAGCCCGTGGCCACGGTATCGGCCTGGGTACGCTCGATATCCTCGGCTTTTTTCCGGCCGATGATGCCAGCGGTTTCAAAATGGGTCAGCACATAGGAGCCACCGCTGCCGCAACAGGCGTCCGGGGCCGCCATTTCCTTGAAGATCAGACCCGGAATTGACCGCAGAATCTGGCGCGGCTCGGTTACCACCTTCATTGATTTTTTCAGGTGGCAGGAATCGTGATAGGTTACGATTCGTTCGATGCGGCCCCGGGGCGCCCTCAAGGTGAGGATGCGGGTGAGAAAAGTGGAAATATCGTAGGTGCGCCCGGCCCAATGACGCGCCTTGGCACCGTAGACCGGGTCGGCGGCCAACAGATCAGGGTAATCATGCTGCCAGGCGCCACCGCAGGAGCCGCAGCCGGTAATCAAGTATTCGCAGCCAGTGGCCTCGAAAATATCAATGTTTTTGCGGGCCAGATCACGGGCGGTCTCAACATCGCCGTGCACCAGAACAGGTACGCCGCAGCAGTTTTGCCTCTTGGGAATGTGAACCTCGATCCGGTTGGCGGTGAGCACTTCGATGATGTCCCGTCCGGTTTCCGGATAAAAATAGTTGAGGGAATCGCCGGTAAAAAAGGCCACTTTCATCACCGCGCCCTCCACCCGCACCACCTCGTCCGTCCGGTTGCGCAAGGGTATAGTGCTCAGGGCGGGTAACCGCCGGGCGCCGTCAAACCCGATGGCCTCGCCCATTCTAACCAGAGGAGCACGGGGCAGGATTGACCGGCCGCCTTCTTCACTCTTGAAAGCCAGGCCCTGCAGAGCCGCGCCGAACCTCATGCCGGTGTCGAACAGCGCCGGATGTTTCAGCGTGGAAAAAATCATTTTTTTCAGCCAGGGCATGCCATTCTTGCGAACCAGGGCCGCGCGCAACGCCAGCATGATCCGGTCGAAATTGACTTTCGTCGGGCAATTGCTCATGCAGGACTTGCAGACCAGGCAATTGAACAGCATCCCGTAGACCTGCGGGTCGTCCAGGGCAAGTTCACCGGCAAGCACCGCCTCGGCGACGGCAATCTTCGAGCGGGCAACCGCCGACTCAGTCCATTCGGCCCCGTACACCGGGCAGACGGCCATGCAGTTGCCGCACTTCATGCACTTATCAAGCTCCTCGCGGACGATGGCCAAATCGTCGTGATAGGTCTTCTCGACGCGCTGTTTCGGGCGTATCGTTTGCGCCGCCATGATCAATTCTCCCGCAAGGGTACCATCTTGCCAGGATTGAGGATGAAATCGGGATCGAGCGCCTCCTTGATCGACCGCATCAAGGCAAGCCCGGATTGCCCAAGCTCGTCGCCCAGATATTTCATCTTGGCCATGCCGATACCATGCTCCCCCGACAGGGTGCCGCCGAATTGTAAGGCCGTCTTAAAAATTTCATCCACCGCCTTGTGCATCCGGCTGATCTCGTCCGCATCGCGGCTGTCGCAGAGGATGGTGGGATGCAGGTTGCCGTCGCCGGCATGGCCAAAGGTGCCGAGGGTCAGGTTGTATTTTTTACCGATGGCCTGGCAAGCCACCAGCATATCGGTGATTCGTGAGCGGGGCACGGTGGCGTCTTCCAGCACCACGGTGTTGTTGAGCGAAGCCAGGGCCGGCAGGGCGTTGCGCCGGGCGGTCCACAGTTGATCGCGCTCCTGGTCGGTTGCGGCTGTCTTGAGGTCGCCATTGTTGTCGCGCACCACCCGCATCGTCGCCTCGGCTTCGGCCCGGACCACCTCCTCGGCCATGCCGTCGACCTCGATCAGCAACAGGGCCTCGGCATCCACTGGCAGACCGATGTGGGCGAAATCCTCCACCGTGCGGATAGTCATCCGATCCATGATTTCCAGGGTGGCGGGGATGACCTGGGCGGCAATGATCCCGGCCACGGCATTGCCCGCATCGACAAGACTGGTAAAGGCGCCCGTCATGGTACGCCGGAATTTGGGCGCCGGAATCAATTTGGCGGTCAGCTCGGTGATGATGCCAAGCGTCCCTTCTGACCCGACAAAGAGGTTCGAAAAATCATAGGCGGTGACGTTTTTCACCGTCTTACCGCCAAAGCGCACCTTTTCCCCGTTGGCTAGGACCACCTCCATGCCCATGATGTAGTTTTTGGTGACCCCATACTTGAGGCCGCGCAGGCCGCCGGAGTTCTCGGCGGCGGAACCGCCCATCGTCGCGGTGGCCACGGTGCCGGGGTCGGGAGGATACATCAGGCCAAAGGGTGAGACAGCGGCATTGAGCGCGGCGATGACCACCCCCGGCTGCGCCACAGCGGTGAGGTTGGCCGGATCGATCTCTATAATTTTATTCATTTTTTGAAAAGAAAGAACGATTCCCTTTTTCAGGGGCACCGTGCCGCCGCTCAGGTTGGTGCCTGCCCCGCGGGGATAGATGGCGATGCGCTGGCGCCGGGCCAAATGCACAATATCCTGGACCATCTCGACGCTGGTCGGCAGAACGACCACATCCGGGGTTTGTTTCGGCATGTCGGCGGTGGCATCGTAGCTGTACGATACCAGATCGACCTTGCTGGTGAGCACGTTTTCCTTTCCTGCCAGATTCTCTAATTCCGTAATGACGGCTGTCTCAAGCATGGCGGGACTCCTTTAGTGAGGCAATGGCCCGAGCCGGGCCGGTCTATTGGCCGTAACAGATTGAACGTGAAGATTACTCTGGAATTTTGACACAGCGATTATCAAAATACAAAAGCTGCCAAATATTTCTTCGGTCGAGAGATAAGGAAAAAACGTGCGGGTCAGGCGAAGCGATCAGACGGCGCTCTCCTGGGCCACATAAGCGATGCTTCGCGTTTCGGCGAAGGTGAGATGATGCAGCATGATGGAGCGGGCGGCATCGGCATCCTTCGAGCGGATGGCGGCGACAATATCCACATGATGGCGAAACAGCAGGGTACGATCCTCGGTGGTGAGGTAGACCGCGCGCCAGACTCCACGTTGAAATTCCTTTATGGCGTCGAGGATGGATTGCATCAGGTGCAGCCAGATGACATTGCGGGTGGCGCGGGCAATGGCCAGGTGCAGGCTGGCGTCGAGATCTTCCGAGGGCAGACCCGCCGCCAGGTTCTTTTCCATGCCGACCAGAATCTCTTCCATTTGGCACAAATCCTCCGGCAAAGCCCGCTCGGCGGCGTAGTAGGCAGTCCACGATTCCATGCATTTGCGCACCTCGATCACCTTGAGCGCCCGCTCCCGCTGGCTGCGGATAAGGTCGCTCAAGGTGTTGCCTTGGCCGACTTCGACCAGGGAGAGCACCACCGTACCGCCGCCTTGATACGACATAACCAGACCCGACGAGGAAAGCATGTTCAACGCTTCACGGACAGACGGCCGGGATACGCCGAACATTTCCGCCAACTCGCGCTCCGGCGGCAATTTTTCGCCGGGGATAAAGTCCCCGGCAAAAATGGAGTCACGAATTTGGTCGGCAATCTGATTGGAGACTTTTTTCGGCTTGATCGGTTTGAATTTCATGGAGTTTCCGGCAGCAAAGGGAAGGGATACCCGATGCGGTATTTCTACCATGAAATTCTAGAGATTGCAATATCTTGCCATCCCTCCAATTTTCAACCCCAACAGCGTTCATCCGCTTACTCGTCCCTTTCTTCAGGAGTCCCCCGGCCCGAGGGACCGAACCGAGTGACTCCTGGAGCGAAAGGATCATGATGCCGTTATGGAATCATCCACTGCAAATAATTGGCCTGGAGATAGACGAGTACGCAAATCAGGGCGACCAAAAAGAGCGAGTGTTTCAGCGTGAATCGAAACAAAGTGCCCTCCTCGCCCACCATGCCGCAGGCGGCGGTGGCAACGGCGATCGACTGGGGCGAGATCATCTTGCCCATGACGCCGCCGCTGGAGTTGGCCGCGCCGGTCAGGACCGGATTGATTCCCAAGTTCTCGGCCGTGGCCTTTTGCAGACCGCCGAACAGCACGTTGCTAGAGGTATCGGAGCCGGTGAGGAACACGCCCAGCCAGCCGAGCAGAGGCGAGATAAGCGGGAACCAATGGCCGGTCTTGGTAAAGGCCAAACCAAGGCAGTTGGTCATGCCTGAGCTGTTCATAATGTAGGCTAGTCCCAGGACCGCGGCCACCGTCAGGGCCGGATAACGCATGTCGCGGATGGTCTTGACGGCGGTCTTGAGTACCGCGCCGACGCCAATGCCGCAGACCAAAGCCGAAAGCAAGGCCGCGATCAGGATGGCGGTTCCGGCGGCGGACATGAAATTGAAGGGGTACTTGGCTGGGATGGGGGTGGGCAGTTGATCTGCCAGGGCCTTGTTGACCGCCCCAAATTGATTTTTTTCCACCAATTTGTCTTTCGTCAGGCCATCTCCAAGTTTTTTCAGCTCAGCCGCCTTCTTGGCAATCGACTCAAAGGCAGTCATGCGCTCTTCGGGCAGGACTACTCCCTTGCCGATCAATCGCTGTTCGACTGCGGCCATATCCGATTCCAGCGCCTTGATCTCGCCGAGTACGGCGACTGCTTTTGCGCCCTGGACATCGCTCTGGGGCAGGACAGCGGCCAACTTGTCAATCTCGCCGGTGACGGTGGCGATGCGCTGTAGGCCTTCGTCCGGGGTAGTCACCTTCTTGACGATCATGTTGTCCAGACCGGATATGGGAAAAACTACCTGGCTCCGATCAAGAGAACTCTTCACCGAGGGAATACCCCAGAGCATCACCATAACCATAAGCAACAGGAACGGCATCCAGGCGCGGAAAATCTGGCCGCCGGTGTAGTTGTGCTTTTCCTTGCTCACCTGCTGCTCATGGGCGAAGACATAATTTTCCTTGGGCTGCCAAACGCGGAGCAGCGACACCAGGGCGATCATGGCCGCCAGCGAAGCGGTGATGTCCGGCAGATAGGGGCCAATGAAGCGGGCGGTAGCATATTGGACCAGGGCAAAGGTAATACCGCAGACGGCAATCGCCGGAAAAACTTCCATGGCCTTTTTAAAGCCCACCATAATAACGATGACATACAAGGGGATTATGACCGACAGAAAGGGTAACTGATGCCCGATCATAGCCGAAAGCTTCATCATGCCCGCATTATCATAACCCATGACTCCCGACAGGGCGACGACCGGGATACCGATGGCGCCGAAGGCCACCGGCGCGGTATTGGCCACCAGGCAAATGCCGGCGGCATACAGCGGCCGGAAGCCAAGCCCGACCAAGGTGGCGCCGGCAATGGCCACCGGCGTGCCGAAACCGGCGGCGCCTTCAATAAAGGCCCCGAAACAGAAGGCAATTAAGAGCGCCTGGATGCGACGGTCGGTGGTGAGCCCAGCCAGTGAGGCGCGAATGATCTCGAATTGGCCTCCCTCGACGGTGATATTGTAGAGGAACAGCGTGGTCAATACGATGTAGAAGACCGGAAAAAGGCCAAAGGTTACGCCTTGACCAAAGGCCAGCCCGGCCAGCTTGGCCGGCATCCCCCACACGAAAACGGCGATGATGAGCGCGGATGCCACCGCCAGCAGCGAGGCTTTGTGAGCCTTCATTTTCAGCCCAGCGAGACAGATAAAAATGACAACCAGGGGAATCGTGGCGACCAGTGCCGACCAGCCGAGGCTTCCCCCCACAGGGGTGTAACTTTGTATCCAGTGCATGGCAAAATTCCTTGAGCGGAGGTGGATAAACGACCTCGGAACTGAGGCGATTCCGGGTTCCAGCGACAGGTACTGCCTTTCTTTTTAATTGGTATTACCAGTTATTCCGTTCCCCCAACCTTGTCAATAAATTTTTTAAATGCTAATAAAAAATTGTGTTGACAAGGGATGATAGAATACAATATGACGAAAGCGATTTGGTTTTACAAATTTTCGCATGGCCAGCATTTCCCAACGAATGCCGGTTGTGGGTCATCGCCGGGCGGGCCGTTGATACCGAAAATATGTTCCCGGGAGGAGGACAAATGTTCGAACAGTTCAAAGCCAAGGCCGAAGGCGTAAGCGCCGAAGTGCATCGTTTCTCCACCGCGGCCGAGGCGCTGGCCTTTCTCGTTGGCTTTCTTCAGGGCGAAGGCGTGGCCGATCTGGCCGGACAATATGGGGTTTTCGCCGCCTGTCCTTTTCTGAACCAGGTAGACCGGACGTCACTCGCCGCGATCCCGGGACTTTCATTTGAAGTGACACGCGAGCGGGCGGCGGCGGCCAAGGTCGGCATCAGTCAAGTCGACTGGGCTCTGGCCGATACTGGCACCTTGGCGCAAGATGCCACCGCCATCGACAAACGGCTGGTTTCCACCCTGCCGTCCATTCATGTGGCCCTGGTCGAAACCAGCGGCCTACGTCCGGACATGCGGGCCTTGCTGGCCGATATCCGGCCTGAACAGGCCGCCTACCTCGCCATGATCACCGGCCCGAGCCGAACCGCCGATATCGAGCGTGTCCTGACCATCGGCGCTCACGGGCCCGAGCGGCTGGTCATCGTCTTCATCGACCGAATGGGAGGAAGCAACTGATGCGGCAAGAATTCAAGACATCCATCGACCGCGCCCTGCGCAACGCCAATCTCACCGGCGCACTGGGCAAATTTTCCGAAGCCTACAAGGTCAACCGGGCCAAGGTTTATGAGGGGATCGATTTCGAAGAGTTGCGAGGCCAGATCGCCGAACTGAAAAGCTCCGCCTCCTCCATCCTCCCCGAGTTGGTCGAACAATTTCGCAAAAACGCCGAAGCCAAGGGCGCCAAGGTGTTGTACACCAATGACCCGGCCCAGGTCCGGGAATACATTCTCAAGGTGGTCCGCGAAAACGGAGTCAAATCCATCGTCAAATCCAAGTCCATGGCCACCGAGGAGATCCATCTCAACTCCTTTCTGGAAAAAGCCGGGCTTGAGGTCTGCGAGACCGACCTGGGCGAGTGGATCATCCAGTTGGCCGGACAAACCCCGTCGCACATGGTCATGCCCGCCATCCATATGACCAAGGAGGAAGTGGCCGCGCTCTTTTCCAAAGAGGTCGACGAACGGCTGGCCTCGGACATTCCCCGCCTGGTCAAGGTGGCGCGGAAAGAGATGCGGCCGAAATTTCTCCGGGCCGAGATGGGCATCTCCGGCGCCAACATTGCCGTGGCCGAGACCGGCTCGATTGTGCTGGTGACCAACGAGGGCAATGCCCGCCTGGTCACCTCGCTGCCCAAAGTCCATATAGCCGTGATCGGTATCGAGAAGCTGGTGGCCCGATTCAGCGACATCGTCCCGATTCTCAAGGCCCTGCCCCGCAGCGCCACCGCCCAGTTGCTCACCAGCTACGTGTCGGTTATCACCGGACCGGTACCCAACAGCGACGGCTCAACCAAGGAGTTGCACATCATCCTCATGGATAACCGCCGTAGCGCCATGGCGGCCGATCCGATGTTCAAGGAAGCCATGCAGTGCATCCGCTGCGCCTCCTGCCTCAATGTCTGCCCGATCTTCCGCCTGGTGGGCGGGCATGTCTTCGGCAAGGTCTATACCGGTGGCATCGGCACCATTCTCACCGCCTGGTACGATGAATTAAAAAGCTCGGAGGAAATTCAGGGGTTGTGCATTCAGTGCGGGGCTTGCAAGGACGTATGTCCGGGCCGGATCGACATCCCCGGCTTGATTATGGAAATCCGGCGGCGGCTGGTCAAAGAACAGGGCATGGATCTGACGCAGAAGGCGATCTTTTCCGTGGTCAACAACCGGCGGATGTTCCACGGCCTGCTCCGGGCCGCCTCAGTGGCCGCCAAACCCTTTAGCAAGGGTTCCAAGTTCATCCGTCACCTGCCGATGTTCCTGGCCGATCTCACCGATGGCCGCAGCTTGCCGGCCATTGCCGCCAAGCCGTTCCGCGATGTCTTTCCCACCATTGCACAGCCGCAAGGGCTGAAAGAGAGGGCGGTCTTCTACGCCGGTTGCCTGATCGACTTTGCCTATCCCGAGATGGGCGAAGCCTTGGTCAAACTCCTCAATCACGCCGGCATCGAGGTACTGTTTCCGGACGATCAAACCTGCTGCGGGGCGCCGGCCCGTTACAGCGGCGCCTACGAAACGGCGGCCCGCAATGCGGCCGATAACATCAAGACCCTCATGGGCGAGCGGGCTGACTACGTGATCTCGGCCTGTCCGACCTGTACCGTTGCTCTTTGCCATGAGTTCATTGCCACCCTCGAAAGTCTGGGGAACTCCCACTGGCTGCCGCAAGCCCGCGAACTGGCAGCTAAAACTGTCGATTTCTCCACGCTGGCGAAAAAACTGGTGGACGAAGGCCGATTGACCTTCAGGCAAGGCCAGGCGCTCGGCGCCATCACCTATCACGATTCCTGCCATCTCAAGCGGACCTTGAAAGCGGATCAGCCGCCGCGGCAACTGCTACGGCAGGCGGGGTACGAACTCACCGAGATGTTTGAATGCGACACCTGTTGCGGCATGGGCGGCTCCTACTCGCTCAAGCTGCCTGAGATTTCGGCGCCGATTTTGCAACGGAAAATCAAGAACATCAAGGACAGCGGCGCCCAACTGGCAGCCATGGATTGTCCGGGCTGCGTCATGCAGATTCGCGGCGGCATAGACCAGGACGGCGCTCCTGTCCGGGTGCGGCATACGGTGGAAATCTTGGCCGAACAGGTGGTTGCCTCCGTCGGCAAACCGTGATTTGACGCTCAGTCCATCCCAGAAGTAATCAGGCTTGCCAGCCGACACTGGCCAGATACAGCGCCGTTTCTTCTTCGCCGTCGATGCCGACGATGGCGTCGACTTCCTCATCGAAAAAAGCAGCCACGGGGCAGCCACCGCCGCCGATGGCGCCGGCGGCAAGCAGGAGGTTTTCGCAGATATGCCCGGCATCGAGGAAGACGTAGCGCAGGCCGCGATCGCCGTATTTGTGAAAATTGCGGCGCAGCACCGCCGTCCAGAT
>WQUH01000137.1 GCA_009782165.1 Pseudomonadota bacterium
GGCCAGGAAAAAAACCCCTGCCAGCCCGCCCGGTTTGAGGGTCCGCTTGAGGTAGCTGTCGAGGTTGTCGCGTTCGAGAAAGGAGATCTCGTCGATCAGGTATTGGCGCATGGCATGGTCCTTGGGTGTCGGTGCGGCGCGCGGCTCACAGGTATTCGGCGGCCAGCGAGGCCAGGCGGCTGCGTTCCGAGCGGGTCAGGGTGATATGGCCGCAGGCCTCCTGGCCCTTGAGCCGTTCCACGGTATAGCTCAAGCCGTTGCTGCTGGCGTCGAGATAGGGGTTGTCGATCTGTTCCGGATCGCCGGTGAGGACCATCTTGGTGCCCTCGCCGGCCCGGCTGATGATGGTCTTGACCTCGTGCGGGGTCAGGTTCTGGGCCTCGTCGACAATGACATACTGGCGCGAGATCGAACGGCCGCGGATGTAGGTGAGGGCTTCGAGTTCGATTTTATCTTCGCGGAGCAGCCGTTTGATGCCCACCTCGGCGGCCGCGTCCTGCTTGCCGCCGCCGGTCAGGCCCAACAGATAGGAGAGGTTGTCGAAGATCGGCTGCATCCACAGTTTCATCTTCTCGTCCTTGGTGCCGGGCAGGTAGCCGATATCCCGTCCCAAGGGGATGATCGGCCGGGAGACCAGCAGTTTTTCATATTGGCTGGATTTCAGGGTGCTGGCCATGCCGGCGGCCAGGGCCAGCAGGGTCTTGCCGGTACCGGCCTGGCCGATGAGCGACACCAGGGTGATATCCGGGTTCATCAGCAGTTCCAGGGCCGCCCGCTGCTCCAGGCTGCGGGGGCGGAGATTGAAGGCGCTGTCGTATCTGGGATCGAGCGCCTGCAACCGGGTGGCGCTCACCGCCCGGCCGATCTTGGTGTGCCGTTCGTTGCCCGCCTCCTTCAGCAGGATGAATTCGTTGGGCTGGAAGGATTGATCCGCCAGTTCCGTCTCTTTGTCCTGGTGCAGGCGGTCGATGATCGCCCGCTCGACCGAAAGGACGCGCCATCCGGTGTACAGTTCGTCGAAGTTCGCCTTTTCCCGTTCGAAATCCTGCACCTCTATCCCCAGGGCATCGGCCTTGAGACGGGCGTTGATGTCCTTGGACACGAAGATCACCCGTTTGCCTTCGCGCAAGAGCCGGAAGGCCGCGGCAATGATGCGGTTGTCGGGGATGGTCAGGTCGATGCAGGCGTTGCGGTCGTCCTCCCGGTCCATGGTGATCAGCACCGTGCCGCCGTCGTCGGTCCGCACTCCCTTGCCGAGACTGCCCTGGCTGCGCAACTGGTCGAGGCAGCGGATGGTCCCGCGGGCGTTGCGGCCCAACTCGTCGTTGTTCTTCTTGAACTTGTCCAGCTCCTCGATCACGGTCATCGGCAGGACCACGGTGTTGTCGGCAAAACAGGTGATGGCGTTGCGGTTGTGGAGGAGAACGTTGGTGTCGAGGACAAAGAATTTGGTGGCCATGCGGTTTCCGCGGAGGTGGTGGTTGCGGGATAGGGGGTATCAGAGATCGAGGCTGGTGGTGTCGCGGTTGAGGATTTCGCAGCCCTGTTCGGTGACCGCGACCATGTCTTCCAGACGGATGCCGCCCCAGTCGGCCAGGTAGAGTCCCGGCTCCACGGTCACGACCATGCCGGCCCGCAACTGTTTGCGCCAGCGCGGCGACAGGCGGGGTTCCTCATGCACGGCGATGCCCACCCCGTGGCCCAGGCCATGACCGAAGGCCTTGCCGTATCCGCCGTCGGCCAGCACCCGGCGCGCGGCCCGGTCGACCGCCGCCCCGGTGACCCCGGCGCGGATGACGCCGATCGCGGCCAGCATGGCCCGCCGCACCAGGCGATGCCGGTCGATAAAGGTTTGATCCGGCCTGCCGAAGACGAAGGTGCGGGTCATGTCGGAGCAGTACCCCCGGAAGATCAGCCCCATGTCGATCATCACCAGGTCGCCGGCCTGCAACTCGCGGTCGGTGGGCACGGCGTGCGGCCGGGCGGCATTGGCGCCGAAGGCGACGATGGTGTCGAAACTCGGCCCTTCCGCGCCCATTTCCCGCATGGTCAGGTCGATGGCCAGGGCGATCTCCCGCTCGGTCATGCCCGGCTCGATGGTCTGGTATACCGATTGAAAGACCTTTTCGTTCAGGGCGGTCGATTGGCGTAAGATGCGCAGCTCGTGCTCGTCCTTGATCACCCGCATCCGCTCGATCAGCCCGCGTTCGGGCTTGAGGATCAGGCCGTTTTTCGCGCCGAGATCGGCAAGACGCAGAAAGGCCGAATGGAGGAAATAGTCGCTTTCAAAGGCCAGGGTCCGGAATGCGATCTTCTTTTGCAGCCGCGCCAGCAGGTCGATGAGGCCCCTGGTGTACAGCTCCACCCCGTACAGCGGCGCTTCGGCCTCGGCCTGGAGGGTGAAGCGGGAGTCGGTGAGCAGATAGGGCCGGCCTTCGCCGGGGATGAGCAGAAAACCGCTGGTCTCCTGGATGCCGTGGTCCGGGGCGGTGTAGCCGCTCAGGTAGCGCCGGTTGTGCGGCTGCGAAACCAGCAGGGCATCGATTTGTTTCCGGCGCAGGAGGGCCTGCAGGCGGACGAGCCGATCGGCATGGATGGACATGGTCACGCCCCGGCCCACTCGCGCAGTTGGGCCTTGAACTGCTCCAGGGCCTGGCCGTACTGGCGGTCGAGATCCATTTCCAGGCGGGCCCACTGATCCTTGAACTGGGGCTCCATGGTCGGATCGATCTTCATGCTGTCCGCCTTCATGCCCTTGCGCATGAGGAGCTGTTCGATCTGCATCCGCATCTGCTCCTTGAGCTGTTCGTACAACTGGGTACGGTGCTGACCGTACTGAGAGGCGATGGTGTGCAGTTCCTGGCACAGGGCGGCGATGTCGGCGGAATTGCGGTTGAGCTCGACAATGCCCTGGACGGCCCGCTCGAGCCGCTTGATGCCGACCTCATCGCGGGGCAGGAAGAGGTTGCGCAGCAGGGAAGTCAGCATGCCCTTGCGGATGGCGGGCTGTTGCGCCGGTTCCTGCCCGTCCAGCAGGGCAAGCAGGGAGGGGGCGGCGCCGTTGAGGAATTCGGCGGCGGCCTGCATGCCTTTTTTCAGGTTTTCCTCGCTGCGCATCTCGTCCGGGGTGGCCATGCCCATGCGGGCGGCGCGCTCCATGACCAGATCCATGGTTGACTTGATTCCTGCCATGAACGGATTCTCCTTAGGGTTGGGGTGAACGCTTACGGCTTGCGACTATAAACATTGTCGGCGCAAACTACAAGTTACGGCTGTCGATCAGGCGGGCGGCGAAAAAGCCGTCGAGGCCGTCGGCCGGGTTGGGAGCGAAAAAACCGGCGGCATCGACCAGTCGTCGGGCGGATTCAGGGAGGAACGGCGCGGCGTTGTCCAGGGAAAACCAGGGGTAGCGTTCCAGGAACAGCCGGATGACCTCCTGGTTTTCCTCGGGCTCCAGCGAACAGGTGGCGTAGAGCAGAACGCCGCCGGGTTTGAGCAGGGCGGCGCCGGTTGCCAGCAGATGCAGTTGGGTCTGCTGGTAGGCGGCCAGATCCTCGGGTTGGCGGTTCCAGCGGATGTCGGGTTGGCGGCGGATGACGCCGGTGCCTGAACAGGGGGCATCGATGAGAACGACATCGAAGGGTTGGGGCCGGCCGGCGGCATAGCTGTCCAGATCGGTCCGCGCCGGCAGGACCGCCTGGCCGTGCCCCAGACGGCGGAGGTTGTCGCGGAGCAGACGGTAGCGGCGCGGGTCCGGTTCGACGGCAACGATGGCGCCGTCCGGCGGCAGCAGTTCGGCCAGGTGCAGGGTCTTGCCGCCCAGGCCGGCGCAGCCGTCGAGCACGCGACAGCGGCTCGGCAGCCGTCCGATCAGCAGGGAAGCCAACTGCGCCGCCTCATCCTGGACCTGGAACAGCCCGGCCTCGTAGCCGGGCAGGGCGGCAATGGCGCCGGGGAAGGCATCGACGATCAGGCTGGTCGGGCTGTAGCTCCCTTTGCGGGCGACGATCCCGGTCTTGGTCAGCATCTCCAGCAGCAGGGAGCGGCTGGTGCGGCGGGCGTTGACCCGCAGGGCGAGCAACGGCTCGGTGTTGTTGATCCGGCAGATGGCCCGCGCCGTTTCCTGGCCAAAACGGGCCTGCCAGCGGTCAAGCAGCCAGGCGGGGTGATTGAGCAGCGGCGGTTCGGCCGCGGCCAACTGATCGGCGGTGGGCAGGGTCGCCCGGCTGCGGGCCACGGCGCGGAGAATGCCGTTGGCAAATCCGATCAGCCAGGGCGGCTGATTGGCCTCCTTGAGGGTATTGACCGTGGCGTTGACCGCGGCCGATTCAGGGATGCGGTCCAGAAACAGGAGCTGGTAGACGCCGACCCGCAGGGTCATCAGGGTGCGGGGTTTCATCTTGCGCAGCGGATGCCGGGCAAAGGAGCGGAGGATGTGGTCGAGATGCTCCTTGTGGCGAAGCACCCCGTAGACCAGGGTTTTGACCAGGTTCCGGTCGAGGTCGGCCAGGCGCTCGATGGCCGCATGGAACAGGAGATCCACGGAGTGGTGGGTCGTGGCCCACAGGCAGAGGATTTCGATGGCAACGGCGCGGGGGGCGGGGGGTGGCGGGGATGCGGCCATGGCGATGCGGGTATGGCTGGGGGAAAAACTGTTTGCGGAAGCTCCGGCAATGGAGGGCATGGCGGATGGCCAATCTCGTCGCACTCTGCCATGCCTGCCTCCAATTGCAATGTTTTTTTGGCCAGGCCGCCGCCTTCCCGCCGCTCCCGCTTTCCCCTTGACAGCAAAAAGGCCGATACGGTAAAAGGAGCCCACATTTTGCCGGAGTGGTGAAACTGGTAGACGCACTGGACTCAAAATCCAGCGGGGG
>WQUH01000138.1 GCA_009782165.1 Pseudomonadota bacterium
GGCCGGTCCCGTCCACCGGCGCCTGGGCCGATTCGATCAGCGGCACCACCTTGGCATCATCCTCGTTTTCCACCACATTGGCCAGCAACCATTGCTTCAGCTCCTCGTTGATGGGATGGGTCCGCTCAAAGAGGGCCACCTTGCCCTGTTCCCTGACGCAGCGACGGACCATTTCCGGCGGCGCCAGGATTTCGGCGATCACCCGGGCATGCTTGATGCCGCGTTCCATCAGGCAGAGCTTCGGCTCTTCGTCCCAGGCGTCGATGAAGAAATAATACACCCGTTCGTTCTTGCTCCGGACCCGTTCCCTGCCTCCCCAGCTCTCAAAGGTGCCAAAGGTATATTCAGGCGTCATTTCCCAGTCGATTGCCGGTATCTGCGCCAGTTTTTCGAAGAGTCCCATTTTGACCTCCACTACGGTTGAAAATGATTGACAAGACCGTTAGATATTATGGGCATGATTTTGTATTCCCGCAATGGTTACCATTCCCATCTCACTATGAAAAAATCGGTCAATTTGCCCAAAACTGTTCAGACGAAAATGGGTTCACCGCTGCCCTTGGGCGCCACCATAACCCATCAGGGCGTCAATTTCGCTCTTTTTTCACGGCACGCCTTCGCGGTCGCCCTGGTCATCGCCCCGGAATCCGGACAGGGCCGGAGGGTGGAGATCCCGCTCGATCCCCAGATCAACAAGACCGGCGATGTCTGGCATATCCTGCTGTGCGACGCGCCCCTGCCCCTGTGCTACGGTTACCGGATCGACGGTCCGGACGAGCAGGAAAAAAACGGCCACCTGTTCGATGCCGGCCGCATCCTGCTCGACCCCTATGCCAAGGCGATCCAGGCCCCCGGCTGGGGGCAGCCGCGGACCCGTCTCGGCGCCGAACCGTGCTGTATCGTCAGCCGGCAGGACTATGACTGGGAAGGCGACCGGCCGCTCAACATTCCCCTGCGGGATTCGATCATCTACGAGCTCCATGTCCGTGGTTTCACGCGCCACCCCTCGTCCGGGCTCGATTGCCCCGGAACCTTCAGGGGGATCGTCGAAAAAATACCATATCTCAAAAACTTAGGCATCACGGCGGTGGAGCTGATGCCGGTGACGGAATTCGACGAGAACGAGCCCATTTTCACCAACCCCCTCACCGGCGAACGGCTGAAAAATTTCTGGGGATACAGCCCGCTCTCCTTTTTTGCGCCCAAGTCCAGCTACAGCAGCGACCCGCAGGCGCCGCTCGCCGAGTTTCGCGACATGGTCAAGGCCCTGCACCGGGCGGGGATCGAGGTGATCCTCGATGTGGTCTACAACCACACCGCCGAAGGAGGGGCCGACGGCCCGACCACCAGTTTCCGCGGCATCGACAACAGCATCTATTACCTGCTCGATCCCTGGACCCGTGCCTACCTCAATTTTTCCGGCTGCGGCAACACGTGCAACTGCAATCATCCCATCGTCCGCACCCTGATCATGGATGCCCTGCGCTGGTGGGTGATCGACATGCATGTCGATGGCTTTCGCTTCGATCTGGCCTCGATCCTCGGCCGGGATTCGAGCGGCCAGGTGCTGTCCAATCCGCCGGTGGTGGAACGGATCGCCGAAGATCCGGTGCTGGCCCATACCAAAATCATCGCCGAAGCCTGGGATGCGGCCGGACTGTACCAGGTGGGCCATTTTTCCCGGCATCGCCGCTGGGCCGAGTGGAACGGCCGCTTCCGCGACGATGTCCGCGCCTTCATGTGCGGTCAGGCCGGCATGGTTCCGGCCCTGGCCACCCGCATTGCCGGCAGCTCCGATCTCTACCAGCATTCCAACCGCCGGCCCTGCAACTCGATCAACTTCATCACCAGCCACGACGGCTTTACCCTGGCCGACCTGGTCAGTTACAACGAAAAACACAATCTGATGAACGGCGAGGACAACCGGGACGGCGAGAACAACAACATCAGTTGGAACAGCGGCGCGGAAGGCCCGACCGCAGACCCATCCATCCTGGACCTCCGTTCGCGCCGCCTCCGTACCATGGCGACGATTCTCCTGCTCTCCCAGGGGGTGCCGATGCTGGTTGCCGGCGACGAATTCGGCCGCAGCCAGCAGGGCAACAACAATGCCTGGTGTCAGGACAACGAGGTCGGTTGGGTCGACTGGACCCTGGCGCGGGACAACAAGCTGCTGCTCCGTTTTTTCCGCAAACTGATCTGGCTGCGCAAGCTGCACCCGGTGTTCCGGCGCGAGAATTTTTTCCTCACCGATGTCCAGGAGCGGCAAACGGATACGCGGCCGCCCGAGATCCTCTGGCAGGGCCTGCGGCCGGGCGAGCAGGACTGGTCGCCCGCCTGCCGGACCCTGGCCTTTCTCCTCATCGGCGCCAACCTGCAACCGGCCGATGCCGATTTTTTCGTCATGCTCAACGGCAGCCCCACCGATGCCGCCCTGTTCACCGTGCCCGCGGCCAGCCAGGGAAAAACCTGGGCGCGGGTCATCGACACCGGGCTCCGCCCGCCGCATGACTTCGTTGACGCGGAGCAGGGCAATTTGGTACAGTGCGGCCAGACCCTTTCAGTCTCCAACATGGGCTGCATTGTCTTGCAGTCGCGACCTATGAGGCGGCCACGTGATCGAACTGTTGATGCTGGGTGATTCTCTGGTGGAGTGGGGCAACTGGTCCAGGCACCTCCCCCATGTCGCGGTGATCAACCGGGGCATTGCCGGCGAAATGACCGAGGAACTCTCGGCCCGGCTGGTGGATGAAATCGAGGACTGCCCAAACCCGGATGCGGTCCTCGTGCAGTCCGGCACCAACAACCTGCTGATGGGGTATCTTTTTTTTCCGGCGATCTTCACCACCATGATGCAACGGCTGCGGGCCAGCTATCCGCAGACGCCGCTGATCCTCTGCTCGCTGATGCCCATGCCCGCCGCCCCGATCCGCGAGATCGAACAGGTCAACCGGCAACTGGCCGAGGTGGCCGAAGCCACCGGGAATTGCGTCTTTCTCGACCTGGTCGGCCCCTTTGCCGAGCACCGCCTGCCCATCGGCCATCCGGGGTTTCTTGCCGACCAGGTCCATCTCAGCGGCAAAGGCTATCAGATCTGGGCCGAGGAAATCGACCGCTGCCTGCGGCGCCTGTTTCCCGAGACCGGCCGCGGTTAACCGAGGACCATCGAATTGTATGGTCGATCCACAAACCTGAGCGCCCCAGTGGTCGCCCCGATCCGTCACAAGTATTTGGGCCTTATCCCCTCACATTGGAGAATTGCCATGTTCGCGCTGCCCACGATCCTGCTTCGTATCGCTCTCTGCCTGACCCTGATCGCCCCGGTGTACGCCCTGGCCGAGGAGCAACCGGCCGCGCCGCCGAAAGAAAAGGCGGCCGGGACCGCGCTCGACGGCGTCACCCTGCAGGGGAACGTCCTTGAAACCATGAACAGCAACGGCTACACCTACCTGCTCATCGATGCCGCCCAGGGGAAAATCTGGGTCGCCATCCCCGAAACCCAGATCAAGGCCGGCCAGAATCTGACCGTCGCGCCCGGTGTGACCATGTTCAACTTTGCCTCCAAGACCCTGGACCGCACCTTTGACCGCATTGTCTTCGCGCCCGGTGTGGACAAGGGCGGCCAGGCGGCTTTGGCGGGAGACGCGGCCCGGCCGGGCCAGGGAGGCGGATTCGATGCCGCCCTCCGGGCCGAGGCGACCGGCGGCAAAGATGCCGCCCACGGTGGCGGCGGCGATGCCGGCGCCCTGGCCGCCTCGCCCGGCAGCGCCGGCGCCGTGGTCGCTTCGGCCGAGGTCAATGTGCACAAGGCCACCGGCCCGAACAGCTATTCGGTGGGCGAATGCTTTGAGCAGGGCAAGGAACTGAACGGCAAGCCCGTCCGCGTCCGCGGCAAGGTGATGAAGATCTCGCGGATGATCATGGGCAAGAATTGGCTGCACATCCAGGATGGAACCGGCAACCCGCTGCACAACCATCACGACCTCGTGGTCACCACCACCGAGGATCCGGGCGAGGGCAAGGTGGTCACCATCGAAGGCACGCTGGCCGCCGATCGGGATTTTGGCGCGGGCTATCGGTACGATGTCCTCGTCGAAGATGCCAAGATCGAGCAATAGCCCATCCGCCTCGCCCATGGCCGCGCCCCGGATTCACCCCGCCGGGATCGGTTTCGATTTCGACGGCGTCATTGCCGACACGATCAAAGCCTTCATCCGCATCGCCTGCGAACAGTACGGGTATTGCGGGATCTGTCCGGAGCAGATCACCACTTTTTTCGTGGAGGAGTGTGTGCCGATGGAGGCGGGTCTGGCCGAGGCGATCTTTCTCCAGATCCTGCGCGATTCGGTGGGCGCGGGCCTGTTGCCCATGCCGGGCGCGGTCGAGGTGCTGGCCGAAATGACCCGGCATGGCCAGGTGAGCATTGTCACCGCCAGACCGGAGGTGCAACCGGTGCATGCCTGGCTGCGCTCGGTTTTCCCGGAGTCTGTCTGGCGGCGGATGCGGGTGGCGGCTGTGGGCGATCATGACGGCAAGGCCAGCCACATCAAGGAGTTGGGATTGTCCGCCTTCATCGACGACCGGGCCGAGACCTGCATGCAGTTGCATCATGCCGGCATCGAGGCCATCGTGTTCAGCCAGCCCTGGAACCAGAATCGCCACACCCTGCCCGTGGTGCGCACCTGGGCCGACATCCGCGATCTGTGCCTCTAAATTTTCCGGAGAACCAACCATGCGCTGCCCTGCCTGCGGCACCCAGGTCGTCTTGTTCAGGAACCCGGTTCCCACCGTGGACATCATCATCGAGACCGAGGGCGGCATTGTGCTCATCGAGCGGAAGAATCCCCCCTTCGGCTGGGCC
>WQUH01000139.1 GCA_009782165.1 Pseudomonadota bacterium
GCATGGGCAAACTGTTCCAATTGCCGCAGCGTTGGTTGCAATGCGCCAGTTTCCCACTCGGCAAGTTTGGGGAATTGTTTCGTCAGTGTCAACGGATGCAGCCCGGCGCGTTCTCGCGCCCAAGTCAGCATCTTGGGGTTGATGGCAACAGATTTATTCCTCATACGCGCTCAAGCCGGAAATATCGCGCCCCTGAGCCAGCTTCTTGAGCAGCGGGGCAAGGTCTTTGACCAGGGCCAGTTCTTTCCGGGCGCGGGCCTTCCATCCCAGATCCAGCGGGGCCATCAGGTCGCTGAGCTGTTCGCCGTCAAAGATCATGCGCAGCAGAATGCGATCGACAAAGGCTTGCACAGCGTCGGCGTCCAGGCCGTGGCGGGCGGCGATCCCGGCCACTTCTTTGGCGTTCTTTTCCGCCTTGAATCGCGCATATCCTAGACGGATGCTCTGCTCGTCCAAGGGTTCGCCCGCGCTCAGGGTGGCGATGTAGGCGGCGATGTCGTCGCGTTCGTCGATAAACTTGGCGTCGGCCTGGATCAGGCCGATGAGCTGGGCGCGGGTCATGGTTTGCCTGCCCGGCGTCTGCTGGGTGTACTGGGCAATCAGGTTCATGATGTAGTCGTAGTCGATCACGGCGGAGGCAAAGAGGACAAATTCGAAATCCAGTTGCTGCACCTCCGGGCCGACGGCGTCGCCGCCCCTGTCGCTCTTGTCCTGCTGGGCCTTCAATTGCCGCGCGGTTTCCAGATACACGCCCCGGAAGCCCTGCAACTGATCTTTGGGGATGATCCGGGCAACGGTCTCGGCGTCTTCCGGCGTCAGGTCGGTATATTGGTCGAGCTGGGTCTTGAAGCGCTGCACCTCCTTGAACAGGTTGATGAACTGGCCGCGCGCCGCGTCGCCCTTCAGGTTGGGCACCTCTTCCGGGGCGCAGGCCAGCCCTTGCGAGCGCATGAACTCGTCCAGTTTGTCGACGGCGGATTGCAGTTGCCCGATGACGGCCGGGGCGGGATCGACCAGCCAGATTTCCTTGGCGCGTTCGATCTGTTCGCCGGAAAACAGACGAATGGCATCGTTGACCGCGCCCTCTTGCTGGCGAAAATCCAGGATGTTGCCGTAGGGTTTGCTGTCGTTCAACACCCGGTTAGTGCGCGAAAACGCCTGGATCAAACCGTGGTGCTTGAGGTTTTTATCCACGTACAGGGTGTTCAGGAATTTGGAATCAAAGCCGGTGAGCAGCATATCCACCACGATGACCAGGTCGATTTTCTGGGCGTGCGGCAGGTCGGCATTGGGGTATTGCTGATCCTTGATGCGCTTTTGCACGTCCTGATAGTACAGGTCGAATTCACCGATGCTGTGGTTGGCGCCGTAGCGGGCGTTGTAGTCGGCGATGATGGCCTTGAGCGCGGCCTTTTTCTCGTCCGGCGCATCCCGGTTGTCCGCCCTCTCCTGCGGCAGGTCTTCCTGAATCTGCTGAATGTCCCTGTTGCCTTCGGCGGGCGGGGAAAACACGCAGGCGATGTTCAGCGGCTTGAACGCGCTGTCTTCGGCCTGTTTTGCCGCCTGAACGGTCTTGAACAGTTGGTGATAGGCAATGGCGTCGTTGATGGAGCCGGTGGCCAGGATGGCGTTGAACTTGCGCCCGGCGGTGGCGGCATCGTGTTTATTCAGGATGGCTTCGACAATGGCCTGTTTGGTCAGGGTCTCGCCCGGCGCGAGCGGCTTTTCGCCTTCGGGCCGGTAATACTCGATATGGAAGCGCAGGACGTTGCGGTCCTCGATGGCGTGGGTGATGGTGTAGGCGTGCAGCTCCCGCTGGAAGATATCCGCCGTGGTTTTATAGGAAGCCTGTTGGCCGTCGATCTGCTGGTAGGCGGCGTTTTGTTCGAAGATCGGCGTGCCGGTGAAGCCGAACAGTTGCGAGTTGGAAAAAAATTCCTTGATGGCCCGATGATTCTCGCCGAATTGCGAGCGGTGGCATTCGTCGAAGATAAACACCATGCGCTTGTGCCGCAGCGGCTCCAGCCGTTCTTCATAATTACCATCCTGGCGTCTGCCCTTGCCGTTGCGCTTGCCGCCGTTGTTGTCTTTGCCGCCGGCGTCGAGCGCCAGGCCGAGCTTCTGGATGGTGGCGACAATCACCTTGTCGGCGTAGTCGTCGGAAAGCAGCCGCTGCACCAGGGTTGCGGTGTTGGTGTTTTCTTCGACGCAACCTTCCTGAAAGCGGTTGAATTCTTCCCGCGTCTGACGGTCGAGGTCTTTGCGGTCCACCACGAACAGACACTTGTCAATGTCCGGATTGTCTTTGAGCAGGGTGGCCGCCTTGAAGGAGGTCAGGGTTTTGCCGCTGCCGGTGGTATGCCAGATGTAGCCGTTACCGCAGTTCTGCTGGATGCAATCGACAATGGCCTTGACCGCATACACCTGATAGGGCCGCATCATCAGCAGTTTTTGTTCGCTGGCGACCAGCACCATGTAGCGGCTGATCATTTCCCCCAGCGTGCACTTGGCCAGGAACCGCTCGGCAAATTTGTCCAACTGGGTGATTTTCCGGTTATCGATATCGGCGAACTGGTAGAGCGGCAGGAAACGCTCGTCGGCGTCGAAATTAAAATGACGGCTGTTGTTGTTGGCAAAATACCAGGTATCGCTGCGGTTGCTGACGATGAAGAGCTGCAGGAAGCACAGCACGGTTTTGCCGTAGCCGTTGCCGGGGTCATTTTTGTACTGCACGATCTGCCGCATGGCCCGGCGCGGGCTGATGGCCAAGGTTTTCAATTCGATCTGCGCCACCGGTACGCCATTGATCAGAAGGATCACATCATAGCGCTGATGGCTGTTATCGGTGTTGATCCGCAGTTGGTTGACCACTTCAAAGGTGTTCTTGCACCAGTCCCTGATGTTGACCAGGGTGAAGAACAGCGGCGTACCGTCGTCGCGCTCGAAGCTGTTGCGCTCGCGCAAAGTGCGGGCCGCGGTGAACACGTCGGGCGTGACGATCTGTTCCAGCAGGCGGGAGAATTCGCTGTCCTCCAGGCGGACGCGGTTGAGGGCCTCGAACTTCTCGCGGAAGTTCGCCTCCAGCGTGTCGCGGTCGCGGATGTCCGGTCGGTAGGCGTATTTGAGATCACTCAGCTTTTCGAGCAGTTCCTGTTCGATCTCTCGTTCCGTCATAGGTGTTGTCCGGTGAACGCGGAAAGGTGGATGTGCAACCTTAAAAATATGTATCTACCAATTGAAATATCGTGAATTTTACCTTGTTCTGCTCGCGTTTGGCGTGACTGTCAGGTCGCTAACAGAGATGCAAGAACAACTCAGGAAAAGAAGAATCTGTTTTTTGGTCGCCATTGCTTCCCCAATCGTTCTTGACATCAGGTTGCCTTGGAACCATAATGGTTGCAAAATGGAGGAAACAGCCATGCCAACCACCTTGACCCTCAAAAATGTACCCGATGATGTCTATGCCCGCCTGAAAACCTCAGCGGAGTTGAACCGGCGGAGCATCAACAGCGAAGCGATCGTCTGCCTGGAAACCGTTCTCGCTCCTGGGTGTTCCGCAGCCGGCGAACGCCTGCGCCGAGCGCGGACCTTACGCGGACAACTCGGCACCGCCTTCGATGTCGATGCACTCGATGCGCTGAAACGGGAAGACAGGGCATGATCGTTGTCGATACCAATATCATCGCCTACCTCTATCTTCCCTGCGCTTTCACGAACCAGGCCGAGGAACTGCTGTTTGCCGACCCGGCTTGGGCCGCGCCTGTTCTCTGGCGGAGTGAATTCCGCAATATTCTGGCCGGTTCGCTCCGCCGTGGCCAGTTGACCGCGCAGCAGGCGCTCCATCTGCAACATGAAGCCGAATCGCTTATGGCCGGTTTGGAGTTCGAGGTATCTTCACACGAGGTGCTCGCTCTGGTGAATGCGAGCACCTGTTCAGCCTATGACTGTGAATTCGTCGCCTTGGCTATGCACCTGGAAACCCACCTGGTCACCATGGATCAACTCATCCTCCGCGCCTTTCCATCGATCGCCCGGCCACTGGTCGGATCTTCACCGGCATAACCGGACAAGTTCGTCTGCACCACGACGAGTGATTGCGCGGTGAAGCCGTGTCAACCCCGCTAGAACTGCATCACAAAGCTGTAGACCCCTTCGTCCAGGCGGCTGGTCACCTTGAGGCCGGAGTGGTTGAACACCGCCTGCATGCGCTCGTTCTCCCGCAGCACCTCGGCGGTGAAGCCGGCGATGCCGTTGCGCTTGGCGATCTTGATCAGGTGCTGAAACACAAAGGTGCCCAGCCTGTTGTTCTGCCAGCCGTCGCGGACCACGAAGGCCACTTCGGCCATGTTGGTTTTCTCGTTGAGATAGTAGGTGCCGACC
The DNA here is from genome assembly GCA_009782165.1 of Pseudomonadota bacterium. GTDB lineage: Bacteria > Desulfobacterota > Desulfobulbia > Desulfobulbales > Desulfobulbaceae > Desulfobulbus. Next base: position 4,381 of record WQUH01000139.1, read on the forward strand.
ACGATGATCTGCTCGCCGTGGGCCTCGGGGACGGTCCCCACCAGGGCCACGTCTCGGCGGTGGTCGATGTAGACGAATTCCTGAATCTGCCGGGGCGTGAACCGCTGCTGATGGCTCATGAACCGGTAGTAGATGGTCTCCTGGCTGAGGTTGTAGATGAGGTCGCGCATGTGCGGTTCATCGGTGGGTTTGATCGAGCGGAAGGTCACCTCGGTGCCGTTCCGCAGCAGGTAGGCGGTGCGGACCGACTCCTCCGCCGGCGCCAGGAAGCGGTTGGCGAACCGGGCCAGGTTGGGCCGGAGATACTTGGCCTCCACCGCCTCCCGGAACAGTTTTTCCCTGAAATCGGGATGGGCGATGGAAATCAGGGCCATGACCCGCTCCTGGATCGACTTGCCGTGCAGATAGGCGACCCCGTGTTCGGTGACCACATAGTGGACGCTGGCCCGGTTGGTGGTCACGCCGGA
>WQUH01000140.1 GCA_009782165.1 Pseudomonadota bacterium
GTGGTCAACTCCATCGGCTGCGGCGATTGCCACGACAACAACACCATGAAACTGACCCTGACCCGCGATTACCTCAAACGGGCCCTGGACGCCGAAGGCAGCCTGAAAACCGCCAACATCACCCATCAGGACATGCGTTCTCTGGTCTGCGCGCAATGCCACGTTGAATACTACTTCAAGAAGACCGAGTGGGATGACAAGGGAGAAAAGAAAACCGCCATGGTGGTCACCCTGCCTTGGGACAAGGGCCTGTCCGCCGAAAATATGGAAGCGTACTACGACGGCATCAATTTCTCCGATTGGACCCACCAGTTGAGCAAGGCGCCGATGATCAAGGCGCAGCATCCCGGTTACGAATTTTTCACCACCGGGGTCCACGCCCGCAAGGGCCTGGCCTGTGCCGACTGCCACATGCCCTACGTGCGCGAGGGCGGCGTCAAGTATTCGAGCCACAAAATCGGCAGCCCGCTCGACAACATCGCCAACACCTGTCTGAACTGCCATCGGGGAACCGAGAAGGAATTCCGCGACACCGTGGCGAGAAAACTGGAGCGGAAAGAAGAACTGGCCAAGCTGGCCTCCGACGTCCTGGCCAAGGGCCATCTGGAAGCGGCCAAGGCCTGGAGCCTCGGGGCAACCGAGGGGGAGATGAAGCCGGTTCTGCAGGATCTCCGCCACGGTCAATGGCGCTGGGATATCGCCGTTGCCAGTCACGGTTCCTTCTTCCATGCGCCGGAAGAGTCCCTGCGGGTTCTGGCGGGCGCCATCAACAAGGGGCAGGATGCCCGGCTGAAACTGCGCGCCATCCTGGCCAAGCACAATGCCGCCGATTATGTCGCCCCGGATTTTTCCACCAAGGAGAAGGCGCAGACGCTGATCGGCATGGATTACGCCAAGCTGGTTGAGGAGAAGATGACCTTCCTCAAGACCCTGCGGCAGGAGTGGATCAAGCAGGGCCAGGCCAAGGGGCTGTACGACGCCGAGACCCACAAGGATATGAAACTGAAGACATCGTATATAAAATAACCCGTTCTTTTCTTCCGGCTGTCCCTCCCGGTCCGCCCGCGCATCCAGCGGGGGCGGACCGGGAGTTTTTTTTGGTTCTGCCCTCTTCGGCGAAAATACGGTGGTGTTCCCAGCCAATTGGCCCCTGTTTTTCTCTTGTTTGACTTTTCGCAATTTTTCTGCTAGATAAGCAAGGTTTCGTTGAGGTTCGACAGTTCCCCTCCCGCCGACACTGTGTCGGGCTGGTGCGGGTTCTGTGCGTATCTATTCAATATATGGAGTGAACATGGCCAGTGTGGTGGTGGTCGGCACCCAATGGGGTGATGAGGGCAAAGGAAAAATCGTCGATCTCCTGACTCGATATGCGGATTTCGTCGTCCGTTTCCAAGGCGGCAACAATGCCGGCCATACCCTGGTGGTGGATGGAAAACAGTACATCTTTCACATCATCCCGTCCGGCATCCTGTACCGGGACAAGGTCTGCGTCATCGGCAACGGGGTGATCATCGACCCCGGCGTGCTGCTCAAAGAGATGGCGAACCTGGCGGAAAAAGGCATGACCGTTACCCCCAGGCAGTTGCTGATCAGCGCCAACGCCCATCTGATCATGCCCTACCACCAGAGCCTGGATGTGGCCCGCGAGCAGGCCCTGGCCACGGGGGAGAAGATCGGCACCACCGGCCGCGGCATCGGTCCCTGCTACATGGACAAGGTCGGGCGCGTGGGCATGAAGGTCGGCGACCTGCTCGATCCGGAGTTGTTCACCGCCAAACTCCAGGCCGCGGTCGAGGAAAAGAATTTCATCCTCACCCGGCGGTTCGGCGTGCAACCGATGGATTATGCCGCCATCGCCGACCAGTTCGCGGCCTATGCCGCCCAACTGGCGCCCTTTGTCGGCAACGTGTCGGTGACTTTGGATCAGGCGCGCAGGGCGGGCAAGAACATCCTGTTCGAGGGCGCGCAGGGCACCCATCTCGACATCGACCACGGCACCTATCCCTTTGTCACCTCGTCCAACACCATTGCCGGCAACGCCTGCATCGGTTCCGGCTTCGGACCGGTGCATATCGACGAGGTGATCGGCATTCTCAAGGCGTACACGACCAGGGTCGGCGCCGGACCGTTTCCGACCGAGCTGCCGGAGGGCGATGCCATCGGCGACACCCTACAGAGCAAAGGCCACGAATACGGCGCGACCACCGGCCGCCGCCGCCGGTGCGGCTGGTTCGACGCGGTGGTGGCCAACGACGCGGTCCGCCTCAATGGCCTGACCGGATTCGCCGTGACCAAGCTCGATGTCCTTTCCGGTCTGAAGAAACTGAAGATCGCCACCGGCTACCGGGTCGAAGGCAAGCCGTACGCCTACATGCCGGACAACATCCGCCAGGCGCGGCTGGCCGAACCGGTGTACGAGGAGGTGGATGGCTGGGAATCCGAACTGTCCGGGATCCGCTCCTATGCGGATCTGCCCGCCCAGGCCCAGTCGTATCTCAAGCGGCTGGAGGATCTGACCGGGGTGAGCCCGGCGATCGTGTCGGTGGGGCCCGACCGCGAGGAAACGCTCTTGTTGCGCAATCCTTTCGCCGGATAAGGCCCGCGGGTTTGAACCAACGAATCTTGTCAAATTTCCTATCGTGATTATTACAAAACCGTCTGAAGATCCACGGGTCGGGCCATGCTTGCGCAGCGGCAGCGGGTTTTCAGGGTGTTTCGATGTCCCGGAGCAAGAACGAACTCCGGGATTTTTATTCCATGGAGGCAGAGCGCATGGCACGCATAACAGTTGAGGATTGTCTGGGCAAGGTGGGCGACGACAATCGATTCGCCCTGATCCACCTGGCGGTGGAGCGGATTCGGCAGCACCGCAAGGGTGAGCCCTTTTTGACCTCGGGCAAAAATAAAGAAATCGTCATGACCCTCCGCGAGATCGCGGCCGGCAAGGTGACCTTTGACAACATCCACGAACTGCCCAAACAGCGGAAGGCGGAGAGGGCGGCGGAAGCGGTCGTCGACGAGGAGGATGCCGAAGAGTAGCCACGATGGATGTGGAACGACCATGAGCAAGAGCTATTACGAGATACTCGGGATCGGCAAGGATGCCTCGGCCGAGGCCATCAAGAAGGCATACCGCAAGCTGGCCATGCGCTATCACCCCGACCGCAATCAGGGCGATGCCGAAGCCGAGGAGATGTTCAAGGAGGCGGCCGAGGCGTACGAAGTCCTCAGCGACGCGCAGAAAAGGCGCATCTACGACACCTACGGCAAAGAGGGACTGCGCAGCAGCGGCTATACCGGACCGGGCAGCAGCGAGGATATCTTCTCGCACATCAACGATCTGTTCGGCGATCTGTTCGGCTTCGGCGGCGGCCGCGCCAGGCGGCACGACCCCAACGCCCCGGTTCAGGGCGAGGATCTGCGCTACGATATCCGCATCTCCTTCATGGAGGCGGTGCATGGCGTCAACCGCGAGGTCGAGATCGGCAAGCGGGAAACCTGCTGGACCTGCGAAGGATCGGGGGCCCGGCCGGGACATCGGCCGCAGGTCTGCCCGATGTGTCAGGGACGCGGCCAGATTGTCCGCTCCCAGGGATTTTTTCAGGTTGCCACCACCTGTCCGCGCTGTCGCGGCACCGGTCAGGTGGTCACCGACCCGTGCCTCGATTGCCAGGGCGAGGGTCTGGTCAACCGGAGCAAAAAGGTCAATATCCGCATCCCTGCCGGGGTGGACACTGGCTCGCGGATGCGGCTGGCCGGCGAGGGTGAAGGCGGCCGGCGCGGCGGGCCTGCCGGCGATCTGTATGTGGTCATCCATGTCGAGGAACACGAACATTTTCAACGGGATGGCCAGACGATCTATCTCAGCCTGCCGGTGTCGATGGTGCGCGCCGCCCTTGGATGCGAGGCCGATGTCCCGACGATTCACGGCACGGCCAAGTTGAACATCCCGGCCGGCACCCAGTCCGGCGAGCGGTTTACCCTCAGGCGGGAAGGGGTGGCCAGTCTGCGGGGCGGCGGCAGGGGCGACATGGTGGTCGAGATCCAGGTGCTGACCCCCGCCAAACTGAGCAAGGAACAGAAGGAACTGCTCCAGCGCTTCGATGAGTTGAGCCGGGAGCAGGAGGAGGAAGGCTTTTTCGCCCGCCTTTTTCATGGCCACCTCGGCAAGCAGAAGAAAAAGGGCAAGGACCAGGAAAAGGTAGCCAATGCCTGAACAGTTCACCCACTTCGATGCCAGCGGCAATGCCCGTATGGTTAATGTCGGCGCCAAGACCGATACTGTCCGGCAGGCCACCGCCGCCGGCGCGATTTCCATGTCCAGGCAGGCCTACGACCTGGTCCGCGCCGGCACGGTCAAGAAAGGCGACGTGCTGGGCGTGGCGCGGATCGCCGGCATCATGGCGGCCAAGAAGGTGGACCGGTTGATCCCCCTGTGCCATCCCTTGGCGATCACCGGAGTGGACATCGAGTTTTCCTTCGACGATACCCGCTGCGCCATCGAAATCGCGGCCACGGTCTCGATCACCGGCCGGACCGGCGTGGAAATGGAGGCGCTGACCGCGGTATCGGTCGCGGCGCTGACCGTGTACGATATGTGCAAGGCGGTCGACAAAGCCATGGTGATCTCGGATATCCGCCTGCTGCGGAAAAGCGGCGGCAAGAGCGGACTGTTTGTCAGGCCATCCGCCGCGTGCTATAGTGAAGGACAACGCGAGGACCATCTTGTTGGAGAATGACGATGGATGAACAGGACTTGTTGCGTTTCAAAGGACAGCTTGAGGCGATGAAGGCGGAAATCACCACCGATGTCGAGCAGACCCTGACCGACATGACCAATTCTTCCGGCAATATTCCCGACCCCAATGACCGGGCCAGCATCGAGTCGGACCGGAGTTTCGAGCTGCGGATCCGCAGCCGGGAACGGAAGTTGATGGATAAGATCGGGGAGGCCCTGGCGCGGATCGAGGACGGCAGCTATGGCATCTGCGCCGGCTGCGGCTGCGACATCGCGGTCAAGCGGCTCCAGGCCCGGCCGGTGGCCAAATACTGCATCGACTGCAAGTCCAGGCAGGAGCAACGGGAAAAAGAACAGGGACGATAGGCGCATCCATGCCTGAATTGCGAAAAGATCCGATCCTCGGCCGCTGGATCATCATTGCCCAGGAACGGGGCAAACGGCCGACCGATTTCGTGGTCGAAGAGTACAAGGTCAAGGGAGGATTCTGTCCGCTCTGCCCCGGCAACGAGAAGATGACCCCGAACGAGGTGCTGGTCTATGGCCGGGAATGGGGCTATCCCAACACCGCCGGCTGGCAGTTGCGCGTGGTTCCCAACAAATACCCGGCCCTGGTCATCGAGGGCGGACTCGACAAGCAGGGAGAGGGACTGTACGACCGGATGAACGGGATCGGCGCCCACGAGGTGATCATCGAAAGCCCGAACCACCTGGACCGGTTCTCCCACATGCCGCCGCACCACATGCAACTGACCCTCCAGGCTTTTCGCGAACGCATCCGCGATCTGACCAAGGATCACCGCTTCAACTACGTGATGGCGTTCAAGAATTTCGGCAAGGCCGCCGGCGCATCGCTCGAGCACTCCCACTCCCAACTGGTGGCGCTGCCCATCCTGCCCCGGATGGTGAGCTCCGAACTCGACGGCAGCCTCTCCTATTTCAAGTACAAGGACCGGTGCATTTTCTGCGACATCATCCGTCAGGAACTGCAACAGCAGGTCCGCCTGGTCTGCGAAAACGACCTCTTTGTCACCCTGACCCCCTTTGCCCCGCGGTCGCCGTTCGAGATGTGGATTTTGCCCAAGCGGCACGACTCCTCCTATATCGAACAGGACGACGGCTCGCTGGCCAGGCTGGCCGAGATATTTTCCGAAACCCTGCGGCGGCTTGACGCCTGTATTCCGCATGTCCCCTATAACTTCGTGCTCCATACCCAACCTCTCCGTTCCGGTCCGCTGGAGCACTATCACTGGCACTTCGAGATTGTGCCCAAACTGACATCCATCGCTGGCTTCGAATGGGGAACCGGCTTTTACATCAACCCCATGCCGCCGGAAGAGACGTGCCGTTATCTTCGCGAGGTGCAACTGTAGGAGAACACAGTGGAAAAGAAACGCATCCTCCTGGTCGACGACGAGGAAAGCATCCGACTGCTCTATCGCGAGGAGTTCGAGGAAGAGGGATATCTGGTGGATTCGGCCAAAAACGGCGCCGAGGCCCTGGCACAGTTCACGGCCAGCCCGCCCGACCTGGTGCTGCTGGACATCAACATGCCGGGCATGAACGGAATCGACGTGTTGCGGCAGATGAAGGAGCTGCGGGCCACCGTGCCCATCATCCTCAATTCGGCGTACCAGGAATACAAGCAGGACTTCGGCTCCTGGGCCTCGGAGGCCTATGTGGTCAAATCGGCCAACATGGACGAACTCAAGGCCACGGTCCGCAAATATCTCGGCTGAACCGGCCGCGCCCGCCGCCCGCCGCCCCTGAGCCCCCGCCATGAAGGACATCCAGGGACTCCACGATTCCAGACGGATCAACATCCGCAAGGTGGGCGTCAAATCGATCTCCTATCCGATCATTGTGCTCGACCGCGCCAGCGCCACCCAGCGGACCCTGGCGCGGGTCAACATGTACGTCAACCTGCCGCACCGGTTCAAGGGCACCCACATGAGCCGGTTTGTCGAGATCCTCAACCGGTTCCACGGCCAATTCAACATCAAAACCTGTCATCTCATCCTGGAAGAGATGAAGAGGCGGCTGGAGGCCGAATCGGCCCATCTGGAGATCGCCTTTCCCTTTTTTCTCGCCGCCGGGACAGCCGGGCCGGAACCCGGCCTGGCGCGCTACGATTGCCGTCTGCACGGCACCCTGGCCCAGAGCTTCGATCTGGTGGCCGAGGTCGAGGTGCCGGTTCCTCTGGCGGCGCCAACTGGACTCGGGGCCGCGCCCGCCCTTGCCGGGATGTGGGGGAGCGTTGTCGCGGCGGTTCGCATGAAGCGGTTTCTCTGGATCGAGGATCTGATCGCCCTGATCTGCCGGGAGACCGCGCCGCAGGCCGCGCGAACGGAAACCGTGGAGTCCCTGTGCTGCCGGATCGGCGATGTCCTGCATGCAACCGGCTCGTTTCACTGGTATAAAATTGTTGTGAAAAATATAGCCAGCGGGTATGCAACGTTTGCCGCTTCCGAGTGGCCCGAAACCACGCCGGACCGGGCGGATAGCCCTGCCGGGGGCTGGGATGCCGCCGGCGCTTTGGCGGCTGTTTGCCTTTCTCCTATTCAACAACCCATCAAGAGCGGACTGCGATGAGTGAACTTCTTTTTGAAATCGGGACAGAAGAGATTCCGGCTGGATACATCCAGCCGGCCCTGGATGTGTTGGCCGCCGAGGCGGCCAAAAAGCTGCAAGGGCTGGAGTTGGCCTTCGAGTCGATCCGCAGCTTCGGCACCCCCAGACGCCTGGCGCTGGCCATCACCGGCTTGCAGTCGCGTCAGGCGGACCGGCGGCAGGAGCATATCGGCCCGTCGAAAAAGGCCGGGTTCGATGCGAACGGCAAGCTGACCAAGGCGGCGGAGGGATTCGCCCGCTCGCGCGGTCTTGCGCCCGAACAGTTGCAGGTGGTGGCGACCCCCAAGGGCGAATACCTGATGGCAATGGAAGATGTCAAGGGCCAGGACACGGCGGCGCTGCTGCCCGCCCTGCTGGAGGCGCTCATCCGGGAGCTGGTTTTCCCGAAATCGATGCGCTGGGCCGGCACCAGCCTGACCTTTGCCCGGCCCATCCAATGGCTGCTCGCCCTCTACAACGGCGCGGTGGTGCCCATGACCGTCGAAGGTCTGACCAGCGGCAGGACCACCAGGGGCCATCGGTTCATGGCCCCGGCGGAGGTCGAGGTCGCCGGCATCGAGTCCTATCTCGCCGCCCTGGCGGAACGCTTTGTCATTGTGGACCCGGCTGCGCGGCGCGCCAAGGTGGCGGCCGAGGTGCGGCGGGCGGTCAGCGAAGGGGCCGGCGCGGCAGGGGCGCAACCCGTTTTGCACGAAGGTCTGCTCGATACGGTCACCAATCTGGTGGAACTGCCCTGCGCCCTCTGCGGCCGTTTTGACCGCAAGTTTCTGCAACTGCCGGAGGAGGCCCTGGTCACCTCGATGCGGGAGCATCAGAAATATTTCCCGGTGGTCGGAGCGGACGGCAAACTCCTGCCGCTGTTCGTGGCGGTGAACAACACCCGGATCGCGGATCAGGCGCTGGCCGCCAGCGGGCACGAGCGGGTGCTGCGCGCCCGGCTCGAGGACGGCCTGTTCTTTTTCAATGAAGATCGGAAGCGGCCCCTGGCCGACCGTTGCCAGGGCCTGCACGGCATCGTCTTCCAGAACAAGCTGGGGACCATGCAGGCCAAGAGCGAGCGGCTGGCCGCGCTCGCCGGTCTGCTGGCCGACCGGGTCGCGCCGGAGCTGCGCGGCGATGTCATTCGCGCCGCCACCCTGGCGAAAGCCGATCTGCTCACCACCATGGTGGGCGAATTCCCTTCGCTCCAGGGCATCATGGGCCGGGTCTACGCGCTCCACGACGGGGAAAAACCGGAGATCGCCCAGGCCATCGAGGAACATTATCTGCCGCTCCGGGCCGGCGGCGAGGTGCCGCAATCCCTGCTCGGGGCGCTGGTGGGCATTGCCGACCGGCTGGACACCCTGGTCGGCTGCTTTGCCATCGGCGAGAAACCCACGGGCAACAAGGACGCCTTTGGCCTGAGAAGACAGGCCATCGGCCTGATCAGTCTCCTGCGGGGGCTGCATATCTCCCTGTCCCTGGAGGCCGCCGCGACCGCCGCCCTGGCCGGGTATGCCGGGGTGGTCGAGCAGAAAGCCGAGGTGGTGGGCGAGGTGGTGCAGTTTATCCGCCGTCGCTTCGAAAACGAGCAGATTGCCGCCGGCTTGCCGCAGGAACTGGTGGAGGCGGCCACCTCCGCCGGTTTTGACGACCCGGTCGAATGCCTGATGCGGATCGAGGCGCTTGACCAGATTCGCGGCCAGGAGAGTTTTGGCGTATTGGCCGGCTCCTTCAAGCGGATCCGCAACATCGTCAAGGACAATAGGGCGACCGCCGTCAACCAGGCCCTGCTGACCGAACCGGCGGAACAGGAACTGTTCGCCGCCCTGACGGCGGTGCGGGACCAGGCCCTGCCTCTGCTCAAACAACGGGCCTACCAGCCGGCCCTGTTGGCGATGCTGGCGATCAAGAATCCGGTGGACCGCTTTTTCGATGAGGTCATGGTCATGGCCGAGGATGCGGCAATCCGGCAGAACCGTTTGAACCTGCTGACCGCCTTGGGCGAGATGATCCTCCGGGTGGGCGACATCTCCCGGATGCACGGGGAAAAAGAGTAGCGGCGGCTGACGCATCCGAGCCGGTGACGGCCAACAACACCGAGGGCGGCCGCACCGGGAGCCGTCGGGTGGAACGGATGTGGATCGAACCCCTTTGCTTCGAGTGTGCGCCCGGATTGCCGGGCCTGTGGTCTCAAGAATCCATTCACTGTTCAGGAGTTCACGCTATGAAACGACAAACCAGGATCTTTTGCTGCGCCAGCGGGTTGCTGCTGGCGTTGGCCGCGACCACAGGCGTACAGGCGGACGAATTGCCGGCACGCAAGGCGGGCCTGTGGGAGATGAAAATGATGACCGGCGGAGCCAGCACGACGACGCGCCAGTGCACCACCCCGGCGGTCGAAAAGGGGATGCAGGAGAAGGCCATCTCAAACGGGATGGAGTGTTCCAAGCTGGATATTCGCAAGACTTCGAGCGGCTATGTGATCGACTCCGCGTGCAAGGTCGGCGATACGAGCGTCACCTCGCACTCGGAGTTCACCGGCGATTTCAATTCCGCCTACACGATGAAGCAGACCGGGCGTGTCGAGATCAAAGGGGCGGGCATGTCGCAAAATATGAACGTCACGATCGAGGCCAGGTGGTTGGGCGACTGCCCGCCGGACTGGGAGCCGGGCGAGATCGAGGTGCCGGGCGGCGGCAGGTACAAAATGGGCAGCGGCGCGAATGCTCCGGCAGGCACTACGCCGAAAGGCCCGAGGCCGAAGTGAGCGGCGGCTGACCTCGGTTTTTGCCTGCCCCGGTTCATCCGGCAGGCGTCAAGACTCCAGGCAGTATTGCATTGACAGGCGGCTCGCCCCATCTCGGGTAAACGCGGCGGCCTGATTGTAAGGAAAAACACCATGCGCAACCGTATTGTTTTGCCGCTGGTCGCGGCCCTGACCCTCATCTGCGCCGTGGCCTTGTCTGCCAGCGCCAATCCCAATCCGGCCGCGACGGCAAAGAGTCCGTTGCTCAAGGCGACCTCCCGCGCCGATGTGGCCGCGCTGGCCCCGGATACCGCCGTCACCGTCACCGTGCAGGTGGTGATCGAGACGCCGGCAGCTAAAATCGCCGATAAACGCCCGCCCGTGGCGGTGAGTCTGGTGATCGACCGGTCCGGTTCCATGGAGGAAGCCAAAAAACTCGACTATGCCAAAAAAGCCGGCAAAACCCTGGTGCAGAGCCTGGGCCCGGACGACCGGTTCGGCCTCACCATCTACGACGACCGCGTCCAGGTGCTGGTTCCCATGGGCACCGTCAAGGACAAGGAAAAACTGTTCAGGCTGATCGACGGCATCACGCCGGGCAACACCACCTTTTTGTCCGGCGGGCTGGAGAAGGGCATCGACCAGTTGAAAGGCATGGGCAAGGAAGGCCCCTGCCGGGTGATCCTGCTGTCCGACGGGCTTGCCAACCGGGGCGTCACCCAGGCTGAACTGGTGGCCGCCATCGGCGCCAAGGCCAAGGGCAAGGGCATCACCGTGACCACCGTTGGCCTGGGGCTCGATTTCAACGAAGATCTCATGCAGCTTTTGGCCCAGCGCTCCGGCGGGCAGTATTACTACATCAAGGATTCCGAAGACCTGCCCGCCATGTTCAAGCAGGAACTCAATCTCACCGCCTCCCTGTTCACCCGCAATCTGAACGCCGCCTTCATCCCCCACGGCGCGGTCAGCGAGGTGAAGGTCTATGGCTACAGCACCGCCATGAAGGACAAGGCGACGGACATCGAGATGAGCGATCTTGCATCGGGCGAGCAGCGCACGGTTGTGCTGAGCATGAAGGTGCGGCCGGATGTGGCCGCCGGCGCGCAGAAATTGGGGGCCCTGCGCCTGAGCTACACCGATCAGGCGGACGGGGCCTCGAAAACCCTTGACCTTCCCGTGGAACTGAAGGTTCTGGCCGATGCGGACGCCCGCAGGGAAGAAACGGCCCGGCAGCAGGAGGTTATCAAGCAGGTGCGGGAAGAGGCGATGCTGCTTGAGGCCGAACAGGCGCACGTGGCCGCGGTGCGGGAGTTGGAGAAGGGCAACGTGGCGGGCGCCAGGAAGATCGTGCAGGAGCAGAAGGCCGCGCTGGCCCCGGCCGCTCCGACCAACAAGGCCGTGGCCAACAAGATGGAGGCGCTCGATCAGGACGAGAAAAATTTTGAGCGGGCGACGCAGGACAAGGCCATGCTGCTCAACATGAGCAAGGTCAGCAAGTCTTCCGCCTATCAGAGCGCGCAGGGCAAATCGCAGGGCCTGATGCTCCAGAAGGGGGACACGGGCTTCATGGTCGAAAAATTGCAAAATGCGCTCAAGGCGCAGGGCTTCTATGCCAAGAACGTGGACGGTGTCTACAGCCAGGAGGTCGAGGATGCGGTCAAGGCGTTTCAGCAGGCCAAATCCATCAACGCGGACGGCGTAGCCGGACCGGCCACCCAAAATGCCCTGGGGATCAAGTAGCGGCCCGGCCGGCGGAACCTAAGCAGTGGAGCGGCTGCCCCCCGGATGCCCGGCAAAAAGGCGTGGGCGACTCCGCCTTGGCAGACTGAAAAGAGGATGACGCAGAGGGCGACGCAACTGTCAGGTGATGCCATGTGCAAGTTTGAAAAGATTGTCGAATCGTTCCTGTTCAACTCGCGGTTCATTACCCTGTTGGCCGTTTTTGGCGCCCTGT
>WQUH01000141.1 GCA_009782165.1 Pseudomonadota bacterium
CCATGAACGCGGCCCACATCGCCGGGATCCGCGCCCTTCTGGTCCATGCCCTCAACCAGCGGGCCGCCTCCTTCTACCAAAACCTGGGGTTTCTGCCCTCGCCCTTTGATCCGCTGGTGCTCTTGCTGCCCCTGCGCCACTTCGACCCGCTGGACCTCGCGGGAGAAAAACACGAATAGACGCGCACGCCACCGCGCCTTTTTCCTCAGGAAGCCCTACCCTTGCCAGCCATCCTGGTCCCACAGGGTGAACAGCCGGCGGATGCCGGCGGTGGCCAGGTCCGCCATGGCGGCAAACAGTTCCGGGCTAAACGGCACGCCTTCGGCGGTGGCCTGCACCTCGAGCCAGGCCCCGTCGCCGCGCATGACGAAATTGGCGTCGACATCGGCGGCGGCATCCTCGCTGTACTCCAGATCCAGCACCGGCTGACCCTCGACCACGCCGACGCTGACCGCCGCCACCGGCCACAGCGGCGGCATGGCGGCCAGTTGCCCCTGCTGCGCCATCTTGTGGATCGCCATCCGTACCGCCAGGGCCCCGCCGGTGATCGAGGCGCAGCGGGTGCCGCCGTCGGCGTTGAGCACGTCGCAGTCCACCCGGAGCGTGCGTTCCCCCAACAGGGGCAGATCGACCATCATCCGCAGGGAACGACCGATCAGGCGCTGGATCTCGTGGGTGCGGCCGGAAGGACCGGACCCCGTCTCCCGTCGGCCGCGGCTGTGGGTGGCGCAGGGAAGCATGCCGTATTCGGCGGTGATCCAGCCCTGGCCACGGCCCTGCAGAAAAGGCGGCGGCCTGTCCTCGATGGTCGCGCCGCAGATCACATGGGTCTGGCCCATCCGGATCAGGACCGAGCCGTCGGCATGGGGCTGGACGCCGTATTCGATGCTGACCGGCCGCAACCCGTTGGCCGGACGATGACCGTTGCGCATGGTTCCTCCGTAATAAGCCGTGACCCCACCGCCGGAAGCCGTCGTCGCCGGGGTCAGAGAATCACCAGGGTAATGCCGGGATTGGCGCGGTTGAGGTCGCGGTGGCCGGCCAGAAAAGGGAAGCGGCGCAACAGTTGTTTGCCGCGGGTGGAACGTCCTTCGAATGCCTCGCTGTCCACGATCTCTTTGATCCGGCCCTGCAGGAGCAAAAAAGGCAACTGCTGGCGGACCGCCTCCTTGATGGCCCCGCCGGCGCCGCTGGAGCCATACCCGTGGATCAGGGTGAGCACCTTGACGCCCTGGAGGTTGGCGGTGGCGATGGCCGCGTCGAGCCGGTCGAGCGCCTGCCGCACCAGCGGCCTGCCGCGCTCCAGGTTGACCACCCGATGGAGCGGGCCGGCCGCGCCTGGGCCGCCGGGGACGCATGGGGTGCGGCAGTAGGGACATCGCCCCTGGCCGGGTTCGAGTTCGTTGCCGCACATCTCGCACAGCGGCGATGCCAGGTCCGGTTCCATGCGGGCCTCCCGCGCAGCGCTACCGGCGCCGGACCTCGATCACCTCGGGCATCTGCATCAGGTGCTGCTGCAAGGTCTGCACATGTCTGAGGTTCACCACATCGAGCAGGACATCGATCTCGGCGACATTCTCCACCGTGGTGCGGGCATTCAGCTCGACAATATCGGCATCGTCGGCGCTGATGGCGGCGCTGATGTCGGCCAGCAGGCTCTTCCGGTTTTCCGCCCGGATATGCAGCGCGGCCCGATGCGTGGCCTGCGGCGAGCCGGACCAGGCGACCTCCAGCCACCGTTTCGGGTCGGTGGCCAGCAGGTTGCGGCAATCGGTGCGGTGGATGGAAATGCCGGTACCGGTGGTGATAAAACCGATGATCGGGTCGCCCGGAACCGGATGGCAGCATTGGCTCACCTTGACCAGCATGCCGTCGACGCCGTCGATGTCGATGGCGTTGCGCCGGGGACCGGCGGCGCGCTGCTCCACGGCTGCCCGCTGGGCCCGCTCGACCATCTCCGCCATCCGCCGCTTTTCCTCGGCTTCGCGGAATTCCTCCGGTTGCAGGATCCGCACCAACTGGGGCACGGTGATGGAACCGTTGCCCACCCGCACCAAAAACTCGTCCAGGGACGGGCAGTTGAGCTGCTTGAGCAGCAGGCGCAGGTGGCCGCTCTTGAGCATGCCGCGAAAGTTGACATCGTACTTCTTCAGTTCCCGTTCGCAGATCTCGCGCCCCAGCTTGAGCGAGCGTTCCTTTTCCTCCCGCCGCAGATACTGGCGGATCCGGGTCCGGGCCCTGCCGGTCTTGACAATCTGCAACCAGGCGCGCCGGGGACGCTGGTTCTTCTGGGTCAGGATCTCGACGATGTCGCCGCTCTGCAGCACATGTTTCAGTTGGACGATCTGGCCGTTGACCTTGGCGCCGGCACAGGTGTCGCCGATCGCGGTGTGGATGGCATAGGCAAAATCGATCGGCGTGCTGCCCCTGGGCAGCTCCCGCACCTCGCCGGTGGGCGTCAGGGCGAAGACATCGGGATCGAACAGCTCGCCGCGCACGGACTCCATGAACTCGTTCGGATCCTCGACCTCCTGCAGGGTCTGCACCAGCCGTTGCAGATTCTTGAACAGTCTGGCATCGCTGCCGGTGATCTTCTGCCCCTCCTTGTAGGCCCAGTGGGCGGCCACCCCCTCCTGGGCGACCCGGTCCATCTCCTCGGTCCGGATCTGGATCTCGATGAAGTGCCCCAGCGGGCCTGCCACCGTGGTGTGCAGCGACTGATAGTTGTTCGACTTGGGCGCGCTGATCCAGTCCTTGATCCGGCCGGGGACCGGCGTCCAGTCGGCATGAATCGTGCCCAGCACCTGATAGCATTCCTTGACCGTGCGGACGATGATGCGGAAGGCCACCTTGTCGTAGACCCGCTCCAGCGGAATCTTCTGCGCCACCAGCTTTTTGTAGATCGAATACATGTGCTTGGGCCGGCCGATCATCCGCACCGGCTCGATCTTGTTGGCCCGGAGCTTGGCGGCCAGGGTGGCGATCACCTCGTCGACATAGGCCTGGCGCTCGTGGGTGGCGCTCTCCAACTGAGCCGCCAGGTTGGCGTATTCCACCGGCAGGAGATACTTGAAGGAGAGATCCTCCAGCTCGCGCTTGATCCACTCGATCCCGATGCGGCTGGCCAGCGGGGCGTACAGGTCCATTGTTTCCCTGGCCCTGATCCGCTGCTCCTCCTCGTCGACCGCATCCAGGGTGAGCATGTCGTGCAGACGGTCGGCCAGTTTGACCAAAAGCACCCGGATGTCGGCGCCCATGGCCAGCAGCAGTTTGCGGAGGTTTTCCGCCTCGTGGACCAGATGGGAGCCGTAGCGGACATTGGTGATCCGGCTGGCGCCGTTGACGATATTGGCAACGGTTTCGCCGAACTGTTTTTTCAACTCGTCCTGGGTGGCGACCTGTTCCTTGATGACGCCGTGGAGCAGGCCGGCGACGATGGTGTCCAGGTCGAGCTTCATGGATACCAGGGTTGCGGCCACGGCCAGGAGATGCTCGATATACGGCTCGCCGGTCACGTAGCTCTGGCCGGCATGCCGTTCGTTGGCGAACTCGTAGGCCCTGGTCAGCGGGGCCAGGTCAACCCCGTGGAGATAGGCCGAGGCCAGAGAGAGAAGGTGCTGGATGTTCGACATGTTCGTGCAATCGATGCGATAATTCGGCGCGCCGCCTTTAATCGGGTTGACGGCGTTTCGGCGGGATGTCGCCTTGCCCGTTCATTGCCATGGCGGTTGCGGCGCGCTCAGGCGAGCGCCTGCCGGATGAGTCCGGCGATATGGGCAACCGCCTTGTCCAGGGCCAGGTTCTCGGTCTCCCCGGTCCTGCGCGACCGCAACTCCACCTTGCCCTCCTTTTCGTAGGTCTTGCCCACGGTCAGCCGGTACGGGATGCCGATCAGGTCGGCGTCGTTGAACTTGGAACCGGGCCGCTCGTCCCGGTCGTCATAGAGGACATCCAGCCCCTGGGCCAGCAGGTCGCGGTACAGGCCATCCGCGACGCGGCAAAAGGTCTCGTCGTTGGGGTTGAGGTTGAGGACGATGACCTGGAACGGCGCCAGCGGCAGCGGGAACACGATGCCCTTGGCGTCGTGGTTCTGTTCGATGGCCGCCGCCACCACCCGGCTGACGCCGATGCCGTAGCAGCCCATGATAAAGGGTTTTTGCTGGCCGTCGCTGTCCTGGAAGGTGGCGGCCATGGCCTCGGAATAGTTGGTTCCGAGCTTGAAGATGTGCCCGACCTCGATCCCCTCCTTCAGCCGCAGGCTGCCGCCGCAGACCGGGCAGCGGTCATCGGCCGTGATCTGCCGCAGGTCGCCGACCACCTCGGGCTGAAAATCGCGGCCCGGATTGACGCCGGTGCAGTGAAAGCCCTTTTCGTTGGCCCCGGCCACCGCATTCACCATGCGCATCACCTCCCAGTCGGCCACCGTTTTGATGCCGATTCGCACCGGTCCCAGG
This sequence comes from Pseudomonadota bacterium, assembly GCA_009782165.1. Classification (GTDB taxonomy): domain Bacteria; phylum Desulfobacterota; class Desulfobulbia; order Desulfobulbales; family Desulfobulbaceae; genus Desulfobulbus. The sequence goes on from WQUH01000141.1 coordinate 4,455, forward strand.
TAGCCGACCGGCAGGCGGGTCTGCTGCCAAACCTGTTCTTCACTCAACGCCTCGACCTCGCCCGCCCCCAGCAGGTTCTTCAGCTTGACCGACTGCACCTCGCGGTCGCCGCGCACCAAAGCGGCCACCGGCTCGCCGTCCGCCAGGTAGATCATGGTCTTGATCACCTCGCTGGGACGGACCTTGAGGAATTCCGCCACCCTGTCCACCTGCTTCACCCCCGGAGTGGGCACGATGCGCGCCTCTGCCCGCACGACGGCCGCAGCGGTCTCGTCCGGCGGGGCGGCAATGGCGGCCTTTTCGACATTGGCGGCATAGGGGCAGGCGTTGCAGATGACCAGGGTATCCTCGCCGGTCTCGGCCAGGACCATGA
>WQUH01000142.1 GCA_009782165.1 Pseudomonadota bacterium
GCCCGGCGGTTCGGCCTCAGGGTCAATGGAGAAACCGACGAGCGTTTCAACCCGGCGAAGGCCACAGAGGCGGCGACAGACTATCTGGCCATGCTGTACCAGCAGTTTCAGGACTGGCCGCTGGCCATCGCCGCCTATAACTGCGGCGAAGGCGCCATGCAGAAAGCGCTGGCGCAGACCAATGCCGCCAACCTGGCGGAACTGACAAGGCAATGCCGTCTTGCGCCCAAGCAAAGCCCCCTGGTGGAAGAAACCCTGAATTTCGTTCCGGCCTTTGCCGCCGCGGTGGAGGTCATGACCAGGAGCAAGGAACTGAGGCTGAGCACGGTTGCCCTGCTCACGCCCCAGCCTGCGCACGGGGACCGATGGCGGGGGCCGTTTGCGACGCAGCAGGACGAAAACACGCTGCGCCTGCAAGGCGACTATACGTCGCGGCCGCTGCCGGAACCACGGCCGCAGCAAAGCGTACGGATACCGTAAGGCGAACGGCATGCCATGAAAGAGACCAGACGCTGTTTCCCCGTAACCCTGGAATCGTGGGGCTGGAGCCGGCAAGGGCACGTCAGGGCCGATAATCAGGACTCCTTCGTCAACTGGGCGGAGCACCTGCTGTGGGCCGTTGCCGACGGCGTGGGCGGCAGTGAGTATGGCGGCATGGCGAGCAAGGCCATTGCGCGCGTCCTGCTCGACATCCCCAGGCCCCAGTCGCTGGACGCCCATGTGGCCAACGTAACCGGACGCCTGAGCCGCACGAATGTCGCCCTCTATCGTCAGGGCCAGGCCACGGGCAACCTCGCCTTGAGCACGGTGGTGACCTTGCTGATCCATGGCAGCGAGGCCTCCTGCCTCTGGGCCGGAGACAGCCGTTGCTACATCTTTCGCAATGGCGTGCTGTATCAATGCACCCATGACCACACGCTGCGGCAGGAGAAAATCGACAGGGGAGAACTCACCGCCCCGGAAGCCAGGCGCATGGTGCGCGGCAACATCATTACCAATGCCATAGGCGCAACACCCGCGTTACGTCTTGACCAGGCGCGGTTCACCCTGCGCGCCGGAGACCGCTTTCTGCTCTGCTCCGACGGCCTGTTCAACCTGCTCTCGCCCGGCGCGCTCTCCATAAGCCTCATGAAGGCAACAGCCAAAGAGTCTGTGGAACATATCGCCGCGATGCTGGACGATCTGCCGCAAAACGACAATATCACCTTCATCGCCGTGTTCCTGTCCAACCTGGATTAAAAAGGCAAAAAAATGGCGCAGGTCCGCAGACAACGCCGCAAGACGCGGCAATCCTCCAGCCCGAACGCATCGGCCATGCCGGCCTGTTCGGCGCATCCCCAGCAGCCCGGAGACGGCCGGTTTTACCTGGAGTCCCTGCTGGGCTCGGGCGGCATGTGCGAGGTCTACAGCGCCCTCGATCTGCGCAGGGTTGAATGGGGCGACGCCAATCCCCGCGTGGCGGTCAAAAGGCTGTTGCCCGCCCTGGCGCAGCATCCCCAGGCCCAGGTGGCGCTGGCGCAGGAGTTTTGTGTCTTGCGGCATCTGGTCCATCCCGGGGTGGTGCGGGTCTTTGATCTGCATAAGGAACCGTTCGGCATCTGTTTGAGCATGGAACTTCTGGAAGGCCGCACCGCCTATGTGGAGCTTGGCGCATATCCGGATGGTCTTGGCATGCGCGCAATCCAGGCGACGGCCAAGCTGTTTGGCGTGCTGGCATTCCTGCACGGTCAGGGCGTGATCCATGGCGACATCAAGCCTGCCAACCTGTTTCTGGCGCCGGAGGGCCGGGTGGCGCTGCTTGATTTCAATGTGGCGTCGGTGACGGCCCGGCCGGGCGCAGCCTCTTCGCCCGTAGCGCAAGGTCTGCGCGAGACCCTGCGTCTGCCTGCCCACAGCCTGCTCCATGCCAGCCCCGAGCGGCTTTCGACAGGCCGCCCCTCGGCTGCCGACGACGTGTTTTCCGCCTGCTGCACCGCCTATGAACTCCTGACCGGCCGCCATCCCTTCAAGGGCCGTTCCGCGCAGGAGGCGCAGCAGCAGGGAATGATCGCGGAAAAGCCGGATATCCTGACCCGGCGGCAGTGGGAGCCGCTTGGCCGGGGACTGGCCTTTGCGCCGCAGGATCGCCTCACGGCGGCGGAGTTGCACAAGCGGTTTACCGTGCGCGGCGTGTTGCGCCGATTGGCCGCGCAGTGGTCCCACCATGAAGCCCTGCCGTACAAAAAGGAGTGAATATGGCGCTGCCCAAAGCTTTGTTGTGCCTGCTGGGAAAGGGCGGATCGGGAACGTCTCCGGAAGAGGGCGCGCTGCGCGCTGCCGGGTTCGCCACCGCAAGCATCGCCTGGGATGAGGTGGCGGGCCAGCGCAACGGCTGGACGCAGCTTCTGCCCATTCTGGAAGAGCCCGCCGTGCAGGCCTGGGTCTTGGCCGGCTCGGCGGAGGATTTCACCGCGGAGGTGCTGAGCCGCATGGCTTTGCTGACCCTGGCCCTGCGCCGCCCGAAACTGCCGGTTACCGCCTGCGTGCTGTCCGGCGGCAACGGGGAACCGGAATTTCCCGACCTGCTCGGCCATGTGCGCGTCTTCTCCGGCGCTGCCGCCTTTGCCGCCCGCCTTGCCGCCATGCGCCTGAAGCCGCCCGTCCTGGCGCGGCCCGATTTTCATGCGGATGCGCACCCCGATCCGCTGATCGGCCTGTGGCTCGAGGTCGGACCGCCGCCAGGCGCGGTCTGGCGGGGATTCATGGCCGGGGTGCTGGCGGGGGAAGTGACCGCCTTTGGCGTTGGCCCCCGTGGAACCGTCCCGCAGAAAACCACGCTGGAGTATCCGCAATGCGGCATCCAGGGCGACTGGGGCGGCAGTCCCTTCACGGCGTGCGCGGCCAGAAATCCGGTAGACGGCGATACAGCCTGTTACATGCGGGTGGAAGGCGCGCCGCGGGCTATTTTTATCACGCCCCATCCGGATGATGAGGAACAGGCGCGGCCCCTCTGTTACCTTGCCCTGGGGTAGGCCGGGCGAGCACATTTTTTTCGCATCCGGAGGGATGTATGACCGAACAGCGGAGCGATGATTGGGCCGGCAAACTGCGCGGCTGCGATGCGGTTTCCGATGCGGCCGTCATCCTGGCGCAAGCCGTGGGAGAAACGGCGCAGGCCTGGGCGGTGGCCGTTTTTCTCCTGGATTACCTGCAAGAGAACCTGCTGCCGTATGCCTCCTGGCCGAACGCCGACGGATCAGTCGCCGTGCCGCGCCAGCCCCTGCCCCTGCAGACCCGGAAGGAACAGGATATTCTTGCCCTCTCCATGCGTGCGGGCCGGCAATTTTCCCTGCCGTTGTCCACAGCCGCGCCGGAGCTGCTGCAATTTTTCCCCGGTCTGCCGGAGGACAGGCGCTCCATTGCGATGACCTTCCCCCTGGTGGCGATGCGGAATGCGCCTATCGGCAGCGTGTTGCTGGTTGTGCCGTCCGATGCTGTATTGTCCCGCCGTATAACGGATGTGTGCGACCTTGCCGCGATGGTCATTGACGGCCTGGTCAGGCAGAAAAAATATGCCCACCTGGTGCGGGATCTCAGCGACGATGTCGAGAGCCTGAAAACGCGGCGGCAAAGGGAACAGGGCGCGGCGGCGCGTCTGCTGATGGGGAGCGGCGCAGTGATGCGGGAAATCCGCAGCGAGATCTCCACGGTCGCCGGGTACGATGTGCCTGTGCTGATCACGGGCGAGACCGGCACCGGCAAGGAACTTGCCGCCACCGCGATCCACGCCGCCAGCGCCCGGAGCGAGGCGCCCTATGTTACGGTGAATTGCGGCGCCTTGCCGGCGCAACTGCTGGAATCGGAACTGTTCGGCCATGTGCGGGGAGCCTTTACCGGGGCGGTGAACGACCATACGGGACTGCTGCGTCAGGCGAACGGCGGCACGCTGCTCCTCGACGAGGTGGGGGAGTTGCCCCTGGATGTTCAGGTCAAGCTGCTGCGGGTGCTGGAAGACGGCAAGGTCCGCCCCTTGGGCGGCATCGAGCCGTATGCCGTGGATGTGCGCATTCTGGCGGCAACGAACCGGGAGTTGCAACAGGCCATCGACAGGGGGACGTTCCGGCTGGACCTGTACCAGCGCCTTGCCGGGTATGAACTGCACATGCCGCCGCTTCGTGAACGCATCGAGGATATTCCCGGCCTGGCCGCATATTTTCTGACGGTCCTGCAACGCGAACTGAACCGGGAGGACATGTCTTTTTCCGCCGAAGCGCTGCATGCCCTGACCGTGGCATCCTATCCGGGGAATGTCCGGGAGCTGCTGCGCAGGATACGCCAGGCGGTGATTAAAACCGCGCCCCATGAGACGACGATCCACCGGCATCTCCTGTTCGAGGGATTGCCCGAGACCAAAGGCCCCGCCCGCGTCAATCTTCCCCAGGCCGTTGCCGCGCTGGAGGCTGTCCTCATCGAGCAGTGCCTGCACGCCTGCGCGGGGAATATTTCCCAGGCCGCGAAATCGCTCGGCGTCCCGGACTCCACGCTCCGCTCGAAACTGAGACCGCAACAATGACCCGATCCCGAAGGATGTCCTTTTGGCGATGCAACTGTCCATCACTCTAGCCTGCCTGACGGTGCTGACAGCCATCCTGGCCGTCGCGCTGCGGCAGGCCCGCAAGCGCGGCGCGCAGCCCAGAGAGCGCGCGCGGGACGATGCGGCCGATGATGACCTCAACGGCCTTGAGGCTTCGCTGCAAGCCGACGAATCCATCACGGACAGGACGGTTGAGGAACTCAGGACAGCGGCCGCCAAAGATGCGCCTTTTGCCGTAGCGATGCT
>WQUH01000143.1 GCA_009782165.1 Pseudomonadota bacterium
CTTGCGCCTGGGTGTTTTTTTCTCGTGTTGGTCGTTCTGTTCGTTCTGTTCGTCTGTGGTCATTCGTTTCCTTTCCAATCAATTTTTTCGGCAACGCCCCCGTTTGCGGCGCTTCCGTCAGGCCGGCCCGCCGGGATCCATGCCCGGCCCGCGCAAGGCCATCCGATAGTACCAGACGCCGTCATGCGCCTGCAAATGCAGGAGGCCGGCGTGGATCAACGGGTCAAGCAGTTGCCCAACCTTTTCCGGACCGCCGAGATGGAAGGTCCGGTCAATATCAACGCCGGTACAGGGCCGCCGTTGCACCATGTGCAGAATGTCGTCTCTGATCGCGGCCGGCAGCGCCGGATCGATCCTGGTCGCCGGGATCGCCGCCGATGCCGATGCCTGGGCGCCTGAGGGCGCGAACGGCAGATCCACCGGCAGGCCGAGTTCCCGATGCATGTGGCCGGCGATGGCGGTCAGCCGCTCCCGGCTCAAGGGGCGCGCCCAGGCTTCGGCGGGCGGGCGCACCACGGTGTTCAACTGGATCCGGTCGATCCGCATGCGCCCAAGGGCCGGCAGCAGGGCCGCGATGTCCTCGGGCGCGTCGTTCAGTCCCTGCACCAGCAGGATTTCCAGCCAGATCCTGCCGGGAAAATCCTGGGAAAAAAGTGTCAGGCCGTCGATAATCGCGGCCAAATCCAGCCCGGCCGCCGGTCGGTCGACCCTGGCAAACCCCTCGTCCCGGGCCGCGTCGAGCGAGGGCACGACCACATCGGCCGCCATAAGCTCCCGCCGCACCTCCACGTCCGTCAAGGTGGTGCCGTTGGTGAGCAGCGCCACCGGTTTGCCGGCCTTAACCTTGAGATGGTTCAGGATCTCGCCCAGACCGCTGTGCAGGGTCGGCTCGCCCTTGGCCGTCACCGTCAGCACATCGGCCGATGCCAAGCGCTTTGGATCGGCGCACCACTCATCAATTTCCTCGCAGATCGACCGGACCGGGGAATAGGCGGCACGACGGCACACCGGGGACCGCGTCGGCCCCACCTCGCAGTAGACGCAGTTGAGATTGCAGATTTTCCCGGGGAAGAGATCGATGCCGAGGGAACGGCCAAGACGCCTGGACTGGACCGGGCCGAAGATATAATCCATACAGCGCCGCGGAAATTGTTGCTGAAGACGCGTAAGCAGGCCCAGGCTGGGCAGGTAATGAAAAATCGAGTTATTCGGCAAAATTGCGACGATGATACTTAAACCAAATCCCCCGGCGGCGCAAGGCAAATCTGCGACTTTTCGCTTGACACAACACAGGACGGCACGTACATTCGGGCCAGTTTGCCGGAGACGCCTTCTGTTGCCTTGTACCCATTTCTCCAGCCAGTCGGGTCATCATCTTCTCTGACGCGATACTATCGTCCCGACACGGCACTCCGCCGTTCTTCAGCAGCCCGAAGGAGCCGATCGAGGTGCATCGCCCCATTTTCCCCTTCCCGATTGCCGCGTATGCCCTGCTGCTCATCGCCCTGCTGTTTCCCGCCCAGGTCCGGGCTGTTTCCGTGGATGCCCGGCACTGGGAGTTGACCGCCGACAAGCTCACCAGGGTCGAAGACCCGCCCACCCTGATTGCCGAAGGCAATGTTGTCCTGGAAAAAAAGGAGACCGTCGCCACCCCGGACCAGCGCCCTCCTTCCCAGGATGATCGGCCCGAGGCATCGCCGCCGAAAAACGACGCGCCGGCTGGCCGGCCGCAGACCAACCTCAAGCCGGCGACCACGGTCAAGGCGGATCAGGTCTCCTACGACCTGACCCGCGGCTTCCTGACCCTGAAGGGCAACCTGTTCATCGATATCGGTCCCGACCAGCTCACCGCCGACTCGGGAACCATTGATTTGAACAACAATACCGGTTTCTTTGACAACGCCACGGTCGTCGGCACCGACAAGCTGCATTTCGAGGGCAGGCGCATCGAAAAGACCGGTTCCCTCACCTACCAGATCGAAGATGGCTGGGTGGTGACCTGTAAACTGCAGCCGGGCGAGGTAGCTCCCTGGTCGTTTGCCGCAGCCAACGTCGACCTCACCGACGGCGGCTATGCCGTGCTTACGCACGCCACCTTCCGCATCAAGGACGTGCCGCTCCTCTACACGCCAATCATGGTGCTGCCGGCGAAACGGGAACGTCAGACCGGCCTGCTTTTTCCCTCCTTCTCCTCATCCAGCCGGGACGGATTCGGCCTCGAAATCCCTTTCTTCCTCAACATCTCGCCGAGCGCCGACCTGACGCTCTATCCCCGCTACCTTGCCAACCGCGGTCTCATGGCCGGCGCCGAGTTCCGTTACGTGCTCGACGACAACAGCAAGGGCATGTTGATGGGCAACTTTCTTGCCGACCGTCTGTCCGATCCATCCGAGGTCGGATACTACCGGGACGGCCAATTCACCCATACCAATGCCAATCGATACTGGCTCCGCGGCAAAGCGGACCAGGACATCGGTCCCTGGACCACCCGGCTCGACCTGGATATCGCCTCGGACCTCGATTATCTGCGGGAATTCAATGTCGGCACCACCGGGTTCGACTCCACCCAGGAAAACTTCTCCAAGGTGTTCGGCCGGAGCTTCAACGACAAGACCAACAGGTACCGCGAAAATACCATGGCCGCCCTCCGCTCCTGGGATTACGGCGCCTCGCTTCTCGCCGAGGTCATGGCGGTCAACGACATCTCCGAGCAGGTCTACACCGCGGACAACCCTTCCCGGGCCTGGTCTCTGCCTTCGCTGACCTTCTCCGGCCTGGTTCCCATCACCTTCATCGGCGGCAGGCCCGATTTTCAATGGGATGCCAACTACACCAATTTCTGGCGCGACAAGGGCGTCAACGCCCAGCGCATCGATTTCATGCCCATGGTCACCACGGGCATCCCGCTCAGTCCCTACCTGGAAGCCAATCTCACCGGCGGCATTCGCAACACCTCCTACCTGATCGACGCCAACGGAGCCTCCGACTGGCGGAACAAAGACTCGACCAACCGTTTCATGTCCCACCTGGAGGGAGAAATCGGCACGACCCTGGCGCGCGATTTCGCGATGAACATCGGCGACGCCAACACCCTAAGCCACACCCTGCGTCCGTTTGTTTCCTACGCCCACACCTCCATTCCCAATCGGAGCCCCCTGCCCCAATTCGACGAGATCGATCAACTGACCGAGGAAAACGCCGTCTATTACGGAATCAACAACTTCTTCTCACTCGCCGGCGAGCGCAACGGCCGGGCATTCGAGCGAGAGTACGGGTATTTCAAGATCAAACAGGGATACGATCTGCGCAGCGAGAAGCGCAATACCCCGCTGACTCCGATCATCGCCGAAACCGGATTCTATCCGATCGAGCGCATGCAGATCAAATATACCACCAACATCGACCTCTACGGCGACGGCGCCTTTCTCCATTCCATCGACGCCAACTACCTCAGCGCCCGCGGCGACCGATTTACTCTTGCCTACCGGTACAACGAGCAGACCAATATCAACTCGATCAACGGCTCTTTCTGGTATTTGCTGCCGTACAACCTTGCCGTCGGTTACAGTCTGCAACGGGCCATCGCCCAGAACGAGACCATCGAGGAGGTGGTTCGCCTGCGTTTCCTCCAGCCCTGCTGGTCAGTGGAACTCGCCGCCAGCAGCACGCCTGGAGACCAGACCTTCATGATCACCTTCCGTCTGGCGAACATCGGCGCCCCTTAAGGCTTTGAGCTGCCCGATGCGCGCCAACCCGCCTCCTGTTTTCCTTCCCGGTTTCTTGCTCCTCCTGGCGCTGACCGGCCTGCTGCTGAGCGGCATCCTGGCCGCGCCGCTTGCGGCCGCGTCTCAGCCCATGGCCGCCGATCTGGTCGAAGACGGCCAGCCCATCGACCTCTCTCAGGACAAATACCGCCAACTGTTTGACGAGCTCACCCAGAAATACCAGTTCACTGACGACGAGCTGCAGGCAACCTTCCAAGGGCTCACGATCAACCGAAAAATTCTGGTGCTGATGGACAAGCAGGTGGAGGTAAAGCCCTACTACAGCTACGCGCCCCTGTTCGTCACGCCGGACAACATCAGGATCGGCAAGGAAAAATTGCAGCAGTACAAGGTATTGCTCGACCGGATCGAAGCCGTCTTCGGGGTCAACCGGGAGACGATCGTTGCCATCTGGGGGGTGGAAACCCGCTTCGGCGGCCGCCAGGGCAACTATAACGCGCTGCAAACCCTCAACACCCTGTTCGACGCCTATCCGCGCCGCTCCGATTTCTTCCGCAAACAACTGATCGATTTCCTCCTCCTGTGCCGGGAGGAAGGGCTCGACCCGCGCGAGGTCAAGGGCTCGTCCGCCGGCGCCCTCGGCCAGACTCAGTTCATCCCATCCTCGTTCCGCAGCTACGCGGTCAGCTTCGACGGCGATGCCAGGCGCGATGTGTGGAATTCGACGCCGGACGTGCTCGCCTCGATCGCCAACTATCTGAAACGGGCCAACTGGGTGTTCGGCGCCCCGCTCTATGCCGATTTGGGATATCGCCTCAACGACCCGCAACTGCTTGCCGTCCTGAACAAAAGCGGTTCGGCGGCGCGGGTGCCGCTTGACCTGGTTCAGCAGAGCCAGAATCTCGTCTTGCCGCCTTCGCCCCAGAATCGACCGGTGACCATCGTCGGCCTGGATCTGGAACCCGGCGGCCCCTACACCACCCGCTATGTGGCCGGCTATCCCAATTTCCAGGCAATCACCGCATGGAACCGTTCCAACCGCTACGCCATGGTCATCAGCGAACTGACCGAGGCCCTGGCCCACTGACCAGCC
>WQUH01000144.1 GCA_009782165.1 Pseudomonadota bacterium
GCGCAGAATGGCTTTTCCTGTATATGACGTTTGAATGCCTATACATAACATGCGATTGAATTGGAAACGGAATTACCATTCGACCCGGAGGATGTTGTCCCTGGGGCGCACCCGGGTCAGCCGGATGCGGATGGTGTCGCCGGGATCGACCGGAAAAGCCGGATTGGGCGGCAGATCGACGTCGAACAGGCAGTCGAGGAGCAGCAGGTTGACCCGTTTCGGACCGACGCCGACCACCAGGGCGTTGACCCGTTGGCCCTCTTGCGGCGCGAGATAGCGCAGGATCCAGTAGCGGTGCCGCTGCTGCCGGATGGCATTGACCCGGGCCAGGTTCTGCTGGAGGATGCCGGCGAACGTCTTGCACTCCTCGCCGGAAAAAAGAATGCCGCGGCCGTGGAGCATGTGGCTCAACTGGTGCTGCATGGCCAGATCGAGGAACCGGCGGATCGGCGAGGTGACGGTGGTGTAACTGTTCAGGCCGAGTCCGCTGTGCGGCCTGGGGTGCGAGGTCAGCTCGCCCCGGGCGAGAAAGCGCCGCTGGAGGGCGATGTCGGTGAGGCTGTTCTGCACCCCGGAGATGATGCGCTTGCGCGGCGGCGGCTGCGAGCGGAACAGGCCGGGCGCCTCCCGTGCCGCCAGGTAGGAGGCGGCAAGGCTGTTGGCCAGGATCATGCATTCGGAAACCAGGTTGTGGGCCGGGGTGTCCACCGGCGAGAGCGCAACCTGGATATGATCGCGGTCGCGGATATCGATGTTGACGTCCGGCAGGGAGAGCAACAGCGCGCCCTGGTCGACCCGCTGCTGCCGCAACTGCTGCCGCGCCACGTTGAGGGCCGCCAGTTCGGGATCCCGGTCGCGGTCGATCAGGCTGTCCGCCTCGCGGTAGGTCAACTGGCGCTTGACCTCGATGATGGCCGGCACAATGGCGGTCTGCGCCAGGCTGCCATCCGCATGCAGGGTGACGAGAAAACTGAGCGTCGGGCGGATGCTGCCCTGGATCAGGCTGCACAGCTCGAAGGACAGTTGCCGGGGCAGCATGGGGATGTGCCCTTCGGGAAAATAGATCGAGGTCGACCGCTCCTTGGCCTCGGCAAAGAGCGGGCTCTTGACCGGCACGTAGTGGCTGACGTCGGTGATGTGGATGCCGAGCTCGACCTGGCCGTTTTCCTTGCGGACGATGTGGATGGCGTCGTCAAAATCGCGGGTGGATGCGCCGTCGATGGTCAGGGTGGGGAGGGCGCGCAGATCCCTGCGTTTGGGGTCGGCGAGCAGTTCTTCGAGCCTTGCCTCCCGCAGGCTTGCGGCGGTCTGGAGACAGATCTCGGGAAATTCGATTGGCTGGTCGGAGCGCAGCAGGGCCAGGTTCTCGTCCGCATCCCAGACGCCTGCCTTGACCAGCAGTTCCTGGCCGGCATGGGGCGCGGTCAGCCCGGCTTTTTTCAGAACCTGGCGGATGAAGTCGTCCTCGGGCGCCTCGTTGCCGAACAGGACCGACTGGGCAAGCCACTGCATGCACTGTTCGCGGTCCGGCCAGGCGGCCTCATCCACCGGCGCTCCCCGCATGATGGCCTGTAGACCGGCTGCCGCCTGCGTCAGCAGGAGCGCCTTTTCCTGTTCCCGCTGCCGCTGCTGCCGCAGGTGGGCGACCTGTTCCGGCGAATGGGCGACGATCTTGCCGTTTTTGTATTTGAAAAACAGCGGGTCGGAGAAAACGGCCCGCAGAAAGGCGGCCCGGTGATCGTCGTCCACCGGCCCGCCGAAATGCAGTTCGCTGAGAAAATCAGGGGAAAATTCGCTGTCGCCCTCCTCGCAGACGATGGTCCACAGCGGCTCCAGATCGATGGCCTCGGCCAGGGAGAGGCGGCCGTCGCTGTGCTGCCGCAGCAGGGCGGTGATGGCCTCCCGGCCCGCGTCGCAGGGATAGCGTTGCTGCGACACGCTCAGCACCCTGGTTTCCGGCAGATTGATTTCGCGGCCGTTCTGGCTGAGCAACTGGATTTTCTTGTCGGCCACGCCGGAAACCAGGCCGCAGAAAAACCTGCCGCCATCGATGAATTCTATGATGCTGCCGGGCGCGATCATCTGAACACGTTGCGAAGTTGGGGGGTCATGGTAAACTCGTAGTGGATAGCAGGATTCCCCCGCTTTGTCATGCTTTTCTTTTTCGCGAAAACCGCAGCCGTCAACAAGGAGCGCCATTGAACAGTGCACCCTACCGCTCGGGCGTGGTGGCCATCGTCGGTCCCCCCAATGCCGGCAAGTCGACCTTGCTCAACCAGTTGCTCCGGCAGAAAATCGCCATTGTCACGCCCAGGCCGCAAACCACCCGTAACCGGATCATGGGCATTGTCACCGGCGCCGGCTATCAGATGATTCTTTTGGATACGCCCGGCCTGCATGCGGCCCGGGAGGCCATGAACCGGCAGATGGTCCGGGTGGCGCTGGAGAGTCTGGCCGAGGCCGACGCGGTGCTGTTTCTGGCGGACAGCGCCGACGGCGCAGGGGCCAAACGGGAACAGCGGGCTTCGGAGTTCCGGGGATATCTGGAGCGGGCGACCTGTCCCGTGGTGCTGGCCTTAAACAAGATAGACCTGCTGCCCCCGGAGCGGCTGCTGCCGGTGATCGACTGGCATCGCGGGCTGCATGCCTTTGCCGCCATTGTCCCCATCTCGGCGCTCGACGGCACCCAGGTCGATACCCTGCTGGCGGAGCTGGTGCGTCTCTTGCCCGAGGGACCGCAGTACTATCCCGACGATATCCCCACCGACGCCAGCGAACGGTTCATCGCCGGCGAGATCGTCAGGGAAAAAATTTTCCTGCACACTCGTGACGAGATTCCGTATTCGACCGCCGTGGTGATCGATGCCTTCGAGGAAGGCGATCCGGTGGTCATCCGGGCGACGATTCTGGTGGAGCGGGATGCGCAGAAGGGCATCCTGGTGGGGCGGAAAGGGACGATGCTGGCGGCGATCCGCACCAGCGCCGCCGCGGACATCGCCCGGTTGCTCGACTGTAGGGTGCGCCTGCATCTCTTTGTCAAGGTGAGCAAAAACTGGACAGGCAACCCCGCCATGCTCCGCGAACTGGGCCTGGCCTGATCCGGGCCGGGCGCGGCGGCAACCACGGCCGCGCCGGCGCTATTTCTGCCGTGGTCCTGCAGGGTGACTGAGGCCTTTGAGGGTGGTGAAGGCGGTCTGCAACTGGTTGTCGCGCTCGATCTTTTTGGCCAGTTGGCGGATATCTTCCGGCGGCTGCAACTCTTCTTCCCCGCCGTTGTCCTCGGCCGCATTCCCGGCCTGCCTTTTGCCGCTCTTCTCGTTTTCCAGATGGCGGGGCAAGTCCTTTTCCCTGATGGTCTTGGCGGCCGGCGACGAAGAGGGGGGCGCCGCATCGGCCGAGGTGGTCAGGGGGACCACGATGTCGGGCTTGATGCCGGTGGCCTGGATCGATTCGCCGCTGGGGGTGTAGTATTTGGCGGTGGTCAGCCGGAGACCGGCGCCATCGGGCAGCGGCAGGATGGTCTGGACCGAGCCCTTGCCAAAGGTGGTGGTGCCCACGATCACCGCCCGCTTGTGGTCCCGGAGCGCGCCGGCCACGATCTCCGAACCGCTGGCCGAGCCGCCGTTGACCAGCACGACCATGGGAAAATCGGTGGCGCTGTCGGTCGGATGCGCTTTGAACACCATCTGCTCTTCTTTATTGCGGCCCTTGGTGGAGACGATCACTCCCTTGTCGAGAAAGGTCTCGGCCACCTTGACCGCCTGGTCGAGCAGGCCGCCGGGGTTGTTGCGCAGATCGAGGATCACGCCGAGGATGCGGTGTTTTTTCCTGAGATTTTTCAGGGCATTGCGCAGATCTTTGGTGGTGGACGCCTGAAAGTTGGACACCCTGATATAGGCAAAGCCGGGCTCCAGTTCCGTATACCTGACCGACACCAGGGGGATGGCCTCCCGGATCAGGGTGAACTCTTTGGGTTCGTTCCATTCCTGCCGGTACACGGTGACGGCGACCGATGTGCCCTTGGCGCCGCGCAGCTTCTTCACGGCCTGCATCAAGGTCATGGTCTTGGTTATTTCCCCGTTGATGCGGATGATCTGGTCGCCGGATCGGATGCCCTGGCGGTCGGCCGGCGTCCCTTCGATGGGCGCCACGGCGGTCAGCACCCCGTCGCGGATCGAGATCTCGATGCCGATGCCGGTGAAACTGCCCGAGGTTTCCTCTTCCAGTTCCTTGAAATCCTCGGGCGTCATGTATGCCGAATGGGGATCGAGCGAGCCGAGCATGCCGTTGATCGCGCCGGCGACCACCTTGCTGGAGTTGACCTCGTCCACGTAGTACTCCTGGATGAGGGTCAGGACGTTGGCAAAGGTTTCCAGATTGCGGTAGATGTCGCGCTCCCGCTTGTCTTCGTCAGCGTGGGCGGGGGTCGAGATGCAGCACAACGCGACGAGCAGGAGGGAAAAAAGGCGTTTCATGGGGCGGCAGCGCGACCGGATGGCAGAAATGAAATCAGACCGCAAGCAACAAGACGATTGTGGTGACGGTACATTGGTCATGGGCGGATGGTTGTAAAAATCCCTGCAACTTTACAGCATAACGGGAAATACAGGGGGTGGCAATGCTTATTGTGCCTATTTGCGAAAAACGATGAGTGTTGCTCAGCGGGCGGCAAAGGCGCCAGGCCGGATCCAGTCGAGGGGGTTCTCCGGTTGGGTGTCATGCCGGATCTCGAAATAGGCGCCCCGGCCAAAGGGGGTGACCGTCTCGCCGGTGGCGCCGATGATCTGCCCCTGCCGGACCGAATCGCCCTCCTC
>WQUH01000145.1 GCA_009782165.1 Pseudomonadota bacterium
CTCGCCCTCGCGCTGCCGCAGGATCGGCAGGAATTGTTCCATGTAATCGGTGCGCATCACCCCCAGCCGAACCGCCGTATGCGCCGGCATGACGGCAAACATGCCCTCGGCCCTGGCGCAGAGGAGGTCTTCCGCGCAGTAGATTGCGCCGGTCGCTGTGGCCTCCCGGTCGGAAACCACCTCGCCGATGGCGCCGATCACGGTCAGCGGCTGTTCCACCTGGACCGGTTTCTTGAATTCCACGGTGATCGATTTGGTCACCCCGATCTTGCCCAGCAGGTAGATGACCGACCAGCCCATAACTTCATCGAGAATCGTCGACAGCACGCCGCCGTGGACCGTCCGGTCCCAACCGGCCATGTTCGGGGGCACGGAGACAAAGGAATAGAGCCGCTGCCCGTCGGTGTGGAAGGCCATGTGCAGCCCCACGGGATTGTTGACGCCGCAGCCGAAGCAGGTTTGTCCTTCCAGATTGAGGATCGGTTTCAGGTCGGTGCGGTTGACGAGCATAGCGATGGTTCTCCTCGATGCAAAATAAACAACAATCTAACCCCAGGATGCGCAGGGCCGTTGTGCTTGGACAGTCGTTGTGCATGCCTTTTTTATTCGAGCCTGCCGGGGAAGTCAACCTCTCCGGCACGGTCGGCAGGAAGATGGCGCCCGTCCTGGCGGCGGCCGGCAGGGGATGGTCATTTTTTTTGGACAACACCTTGAGAATTATTGTTGACAGACCCGATCAAAATTCTATATATAGGATCAAATTAATCCTCTTTGTCCTGTTTTGGAATCGACTCATGCGTTTGACCCGTGCCGCCGAATATGCCGTCCGTTGTGTGCTGTACCTGGCTCAGCAGGACAAGGGCGCCCTGGTCAACCGCCAGGAAATCGCCCGGCAGGCGGACATTCCCGCCCATTTTCTGGCCAAAATCGCCCAGGATCTCGCCAAGGCGGGCATCATCGAGATCCGCCAGGGGATGCGCGGCGGCTTTGTCCTCAGCAAGGATCCGGCCGACATCAACCTGCTTGAGGTGGTGGAAACCATGATCGGCGAAATCCTGCTCAACGACTGCATCGCCCGGTCGTCAGGATGCAAGGCCAGCGACCACTGCTCCGTGCATCGGGTCTGGTGGAAGGCCCGCGACCAGTTGCGGGCCACCCTGCGGCAGGTCAGCTTCGAACAGTTGGTTGCCGAAACGGCCTGCATAACTACCCCCATCGAGGCCCTGCTGGCGCCGACAACCATCGGCGCGGCCGAGCCGAACCGCAACGAAACGCAATGATTGATCAGAATATCCCCCATCCATGGCTGGTGACCCGGATCTACCGTTTTTATCGCGACGGTTTCCGGCAGATGACCGTGGGCCGTACCCTGTGGAAGCTCATCTTCCTCAAACTGTTTATCATGTTCGCGGTCTTGAAACTCTTCTTCTTCCCAAATTTCTTGGCCACGAAATTTACCACCGATGTGCAACGGGCCGACTATGTGATCGAGCAACTGACGCAGTCAGCCCCAGGCCTTGTTCAACCCGTTAAAGGAGAATAACTATGATTGAAAATTTGGACCTTGGCATGGTCAACTGGGCCAGGGCGCAATTCACCCTGACCGCCATGTTCCACTGGGTGTTTGTGCCGCTTACCTTGGGCATCAGCTGGATTATCGCCTTTTACCACACCATTTACGTGCGCACCGGCAGCGAGGAGTGGAAGCGGCTGACCAAATTCTGGATGAAGCTCTTCGGCATCAACTTCGCGATCGGCGTGGCCACGGGCATCATCATGGAGTTCGAGTTCGGCACCAACTGGTCGAACTATTCCTGGATGGTGGGCGACATCTTCGGCGCGCCGCTGGCGGTCGAGGGCATTGTCGCCTTCTTCATCGAGGCCACCTTCTTCGCGGTGATGTTCTTCGGCTGGAACCGGGTTTCCAAGGGGTTTCACCTGTTCTCCACCTGGATGGTGGCGGTGGGCTCCAACCTCTCGGCGGTGTGGATCCTGGTGGCCAACGCCTGGATGCAGTATCCGGTGGGCCAGTCTTTCAACCCCGATACCGCCCGGTTCGAGATGCAGAACTTTTTCGAGGTCGCCCTTTCGCCCTACGCGGTCGACAAGTTCACCCACACCACCAGTTCATCGATGATGATGGCGGCGCTGTTCATCATCTCGATCTCCTCCTGGTACCTGCTGCGCGGCCGGCATGTGCTGATGGCCAAACGCTCGATCGTGGTCGCCGCGACCCTGGGCCTGCTGGCCTCCATTTTCACCGCCTTCAACGGCGACGAGTCGGCCTACCGGATCGCCCAGGTGCAGCCGATGAAACTGGCCGCCTTTGAAGGACTCTACGAAGGGCAGACCAATGCCGGGCTGACGGTCTTTGGCGTGATCAATCCAGACAAAAAGGTCTACAACGACCAGCCGGCCTTCAAGGGTTTCAATATCCACATGCCCGGTGTGCTGTCCTTGATGGCCACCCGGTCCTTCGGCACCTTTGTGCCGGGCATGAAGGATCTGACCTACGGCAACGCCGAGCACAACATCATGGGCGCGGCCCAGAAGATGGAGCGCGGCAAACAGGCGGTGGCGAACCTCGATGGCTACCGGAAGGCGAAAAAGGCCGGCGACGATGCCGCGGCCGCAACTCAGCTCGCCGCCTTCAACCAGAACAAGGAATTCCTCGGCTACGGCTATCTGAACAAGCCCGAAGAGGCGGTGCCGCCCGTGGCCATGCCCTTTTACGCCTTCCACATCATGGTCGCGCTGGGCACCCTGTTTATCCTGATCTTCCTCTGCTACCTCTACTTCTCCCTCCGGAACACCCTGGAGCGGAAGACCTGGCTCTTGGGGCTGGGCACCATCACCTATGTCCTGGGCATGATCGCCGGCCAGGCGGGCTGGATCGTGGCGGAAGTGGGACGGCAGCCCTGGGCCATTCAGGGCCTGCTGCCGGTGACCGTCGCCCGCACCAACCTGACCGCGGGCACGGTGCAGACCACCTTTTTTATGTTTCTTGTCCTCTTCACCGTGCTGCTGATCGCCGAGATCGGCATCATGGTCAAACAGATCAATATTGGACCGGAGGAAAACTGATATGATAGAACGTCTTGATTATGCGACCCTGCAGCACCTCTGGTGGCTGCTCTGCTCGGTGGTCGGGGCCCTGTTCCTGGCCATGACCTTTGTGCAAGGCGGCCAGAGCCTGCTGTGGCAGATGGCCAAAAACCAAACCGAAAAAGACCTGATCGTCAACTCCCTGGGCCGCAAGTGGGAACTGACCTTCACCACCCTGGTCCTGTTTGGCGGCGCCCTGTTCGCCTCGTTTCCCAAGTTCTACTCCACCTCGTTCGGCGGCGCGTACTGGGTGTGGATCGCGATCCTGTTCACCTTCATCGTCCAGGCGGTCAGCTATGAGTTCCGCAAGAAACCGTGGAACATCCTCGGCAGTCTGGTCTACGAGGCCTTTCTGTTCCTGAACGGAGTGGTCGGCATCCTGCTGATCGGCGCCGCGGTCGGCACCTTTTACACCGGCTCCAGCTTTCAGCTCGACGACAACAACTTCGTCACCTGGACCTCTTCGCTCCGCGGCCTGGAGGCGGCCCTGACCCCCTCGCTGTCATCGGTCTTCAATATCGCCATGGGCCTGTTCCTGGTGTTCAACGCCCGCACCCTGGGCGCGATGTATCTCATCAACAACCTGGAACTGGGCGAGGTGCCGGAGCTGGAAGCCCGTCTGCGCTCCGCCTGCTGGCAGAACCTGGTGCTTTCCCTGCCGTTCTGCCTGGGCATTGTTGTGGCGCTGCTGTTCATGCCCGGCTACGGCATCATCGATGCCAAGGGCACGATCGGGATCGTCAGCTTCAAGTTCCTGAAAAATTTGCTGGCCAACCCCTGGTTGCTGGGCCTCCTGCTCGTTGGCCTGGTCCTGTTGCTGTACGGCGTGTGGAAGACCGCCAGGACCAAGGCGACCTACGGCATCTGGTTCGGCGGTCTGGGCACGGTGCTGGTCGGCCTGACGGTTCTGCTGCTGCCGGCCTACAACAACACCGCCTTCTATCCCTCCAAGGACCACCTGCAATCGAGCCTGACCATCTATAACGCATCGTCGAGCCTCTATACCCTGCAGGTGATGACCTATGTGGCCTTTGCCATTCCTTTTGTCCTGGCCTACATCGCCTATGTCTGGTGGGCGATGGACCGGAAGAAGATCGGGATCGAAGATACCAGCGACGGGGCCGCATACTGAGGCCATACGCACTGCCTCCGGAAAAGGCGACCGTCCTTTTCCGGAGGCCAAACGATACTTGAAGGAGCAACACAATGACCTCCATTTTACTGATCGCCTGGGTGGCTGTGCTGGCGGCGGGCTTCTGCCTCTCCATCCAACTGCTGAAAAAACTGGAACTGTACTGAGCGCGGGGATCGGCCCCTGCGCCATCCCCAACGTCTGTTTTCCGACCCCGCTATCCCGGCGATAGCGGGGTCGTTGCGTTTTTCCTGTTCAGTCCCCCCAAATCTGTTGTACTTCCATTTTCACTTCACAACAACCCGTCGCCGGTTGGTCGAGCCAACCCGCCGCCGGTTTACAACCTGCCGCCGGCTAGTCAGGCCAGCCTGCCGCCGGTTGGTCGAGCCAACCCGCTGTTTTTCTGGATTGCTTCGGCACTTCGTGCCTCGCAATGACGGCGTTCGGGCGGCAGTTCCCCATCGGGAGCGGCTGAGCCGCGCAGCCAAGGCGGCGGATCAGCGGCGCGTACTGTCCGAGTGCGCAGCACGAGTTTACGCGCCGC
>WQUH01000146.1 GCA_009782165.1 Pseudomonadota bacterium
GGCCGCCAGGAGGAAGGCGGTCAGAACCGCTGCCAGCGCGGCAGCGGCGCCGGGATGTGATCTGTTGCAAGTCGCGCGTGGCATGGCTGATTCTTCAGGAAGTCTTCCGCGGCCTTACCGGAGCGATTCCGGCAGGTTGAAGGAGCAGACCGCCGGGTCGAAGGGATTGGCCTTGGTCCGGAACTGGATGAGGAACTGCGCCCATTTGCCGTTCTGTTGCACTTCGATGAGGCAGTTGTTGCCCTCCTGCCGTTTGATATTGCTCCCTTTCAGCAGGCGGAAGAGCGCCCATTCGCCGCGTGTGGTCGTGCCGGCGTTGATGCCGGCCAGATCTTCAAAGGTCAGGATGGATTCTCCGCCCTGGCCATCCTGGGCGGGCCAGGTGAACCCTGTTCCCTGGATGGGACCGTGCCAGTAGCTGATGGCCTTGCCCGCGTTGGTCAGGGTGATCTGCTTGAGCGAGGCGTCCATGGCGTATGGCTCCATGAGGAAGGTGATGCCGAGCTCCCGGCCGGACATGAAAAAGGCGTCCTGCACGCGGTTGCTCTTCTGGAGCCGGAGGATCGCATGGCTGGAGATGGGCAGCGTATGGCCCATGACCGTGCGCAAGGCCCCGCTCTGCGTGACGAAGGGACGCAGATAGGTGTCGTAAAAGGCGTCCAGCACTCCGCCGCTCCGGAAGAAGGAGGCGAAGTCGGAGAGGTTCGCGTCCTTGTCCGCATCGGGACGGAAGGGATAGAAGGGGCGCAGGTTCCGGTTGTACACGTTGAGCACCCGCTCGTGATAGTTCTGGTCGATGGCGCCCGCTCCGGCCTGCAACATGGCGCGCAGTCCTCCGCCGGCCACCGCGTCGTACCAGCCGCGCACCGGCGCTGGCAGTTTTTCCACCGACGCGCCGAGACGGCGCAGGGTGTCGTCCTTCTCGTCCGCTATTTCGAGGAGCGCGGTGAGGATGCGCTGATCGGGGTCATCGCTGCCGGTCAGCTTGCTGAAGTAGGCGCCGGCGGCCGTCATGCCGTCGTTCGCCGCCTTGAGGGCGGGATTGGGATTGCCCGAGGCGTCCAGCAGGCTGTCGAGCGGCACAAAATACTGCCGCACGGCCTGCGCGTCGCGCTGGGCTTCATCCTGGGCCTGACGGCGCATTGCGTCGATGCTGGCGGTAACGCTGTCGGCAGCCTGGTCGGCCAGGGCCTTCGACATCTTGCCGCCGACCTTGCCGGCAAGTTTCTGCTGCAGTTTACGTTTCGCCTCTTCCCTGGCCGCGTCTTCCACCTTGCCGGCGGATGGGGGAGGCTCCTCGTTCACCATGAAATCGAGGTTGGCGCGAATCTCGCGCAGCACCAGCACAGGAGGCGTCAGGCCCACGGTGAGATGTTCCGCCAGCTTCGCCGCATCGGCTATGGTGGCCGGAGTGCGCACGGTCAGGGCCTGTACCGCGCGGTTCCACTGCTGGACGTAGTCCCGGAAGTACATGGCGCGCACCTCCTTGGCAACCTTGTCCACGTCAAAGGGACTCAGCAGGATGGGGTTGCTGCCGAAAATCCAGTTTTCATCGGTAAGCCCCCGGATAATGGCGGGACAACGCTGGATAAGGTATTCCTCGTAGCCGGACCGGGTATACAGGTGAGGGATGGGGAATGTATCCCCGCCAAAGGGGGAGTCGCCGATGGCGGCGCGGAACGTGAACGGAGGTTTGCCGCTCAGTTCAGCCTCTTCCTTCATTTTTTGATACACGCGCTCCGCAAGCGGCACCTTGAGCAGGGCCTTGCGCGCCCTGTCCACCAGGTTGGCGTCGGGCTCCACCGGCACGATCCCGTGGGCGAACAGGTACTGCATGTGTCCCCGCAGGGCCCCCAGGGTATCGGCCTGCCCAGGGTAGCGCCCGGACCACTCGAACTCCAACTGGGTGTTCAGGAACGGTTGTTGAATGTGCTCAGGCTGGCACAGCATGAGATAGGCGCGCAGGGCGGTCTTGAGATCGTTCAGGTTGCGGGATGAGAGACAGGTCTCGATCCGTTGCGCCGCCGCCATCCGGATAAACGGCATGAAGCGGGAGTTCAGGGTGCCGAGATAGGCCGCGTTGGTCGCATCGGCGAAGGTGCGGCCCTGGTACAGGCCAAGCCCGTACGTTATGGCGGAGTCGTCGGCAGGCGAATAGATCGCGGTGGCGCCCCGCACCTTGGCAAGCTCCGGCAGCACGGCCTTGGCATCGCCGGGCTCGGGAACCTTGTTCTGCTCCGTCTTGAATGCGGCATAACCCGCATCCAGGGCCTCCAGCCGGGAGTAGTTATTCGAAAAACTCACGCCCAGAAAGGCGGCAAAGAAAAGAAAGACGCCCACAGCCCCCAGTTGCAGGCCATAGCGCTTCAGGCGCAAACGCCAGAGATGCTCCCTGTCCGCCCCGGCAAGACGGGCCTCGGGGATAATCAGCTTTTCCAGCAGGCGATGCAGGAAAAATCCCTTGGCATAGTCGCCGCCCGAGGCAAAATGGCCTGTCTGAAAGCTGAGTTCCCCTTTCCGCGCCGCGGCCGCCATGACGTCGTGCGCCGTGAAGGCGCTGGAAAAGAAGAATCCCCGGAACATGACCGGCCGGTGGTAGCGCGATGTTCCGAACGCCCCGGTGATGAAGTCTTCCAGGCGCGCCCCGAGCGAAGCCAGTTCCTGCGGGAAACGGAACATTTCGCCGCGCGCGGGCATGTCCCGTTCCCGATGGATCTTGGAGATGATCTGGGCGCTCAGCGTCTGCATGAGGGACTTGATTTCCATGCGGACGCTGCTTGGCTCCATGCTGCCTTCTCCGGCGGGACAGCCGAAGACCTGCTCGCGTTCGGCCCGCGAGAGGTGCGCGAAGAAGTGACCGAAGCCCGTCACCGTGTCGCATTTGGTGAAGACGAGATAGACCGGCACGTCGCTGTGCAGATGTTTCAGCACTTCGTTGAGACGCGCCCTGATGGTGCGGGCCTGATGTTCGCGCCGGTCCGCGTCGGTTGCGATGAAATCCCGCATACATACGCACACGATGACCCCATTTAAGGGCCGCGCCGGACGCACCCGGAAAAGACCTTTCAACAGCCTGATCCAGAGCCTGTGACCAGGCGACTCCGGGAGACTTTCCGTGTACGACCCCGGCGTATCCACGAACAGGGCCTCGTTGCTGTACAGGATCTCGCAATGTTCCGTGGGCTTGTTCTGATAGAGATGCCGGTCGGCCTGCTCATTCAGAGGGAATTTCAGGCCCGAATTCAACAGCATGGAACTCTTGCCGCTGTTGCGGGCGCCGATGACCAGATACCACGGCAACACATAGCGCGAACGGCCTTTCGGTCCGTAAAAATTGGAGGTGGTTACCGTCTTGACGGCTGCCTTGAGGCTGTCTTTGATGGCGCGCACTTCCTCGCGGAATTGCTGGCGGTTGCGGTGTTCCTGTTCACGCGCCTGGCTCTTGTCCGGGTTGGCAAGCTCCTGCTTGCGCCGGTGCGAAAGGGAAACGGCAACCAGAAGCCCCCAGCAGAAAATGAGGATGCTGGTCGCCGTCAGGCGGGCCACCACGCTCTCCAGCAGGATATGGTCGGCCACGGCCACAAAAGGCCCAGCCAGCCAGACCAGGGCCACCAGAACAAGGGTGATCAGCAGGGTCCATACCCAGAACGTCTTCAGGGCGTTCCATAATGCACGGAAAAAATGGGCGATCATGGGCGGCTCTCCCTGGCTGAATTCGCGGCGGTGTTGCCGGATGTTTTGTCGAGTGCGGGGTGATTTGTCTGGTTCGGCGGCGCGGCGCCGTCAGCGGGCGTCCCCTCCGCGTTTTCCGTCGGCGGCGCGGTGTTTTTTGCCGCCACATAGGGCTTGCCGGTCAGGGCATGCGCAGCGAAATGGGCGGCGAGGGGCTGGCCTTTGCTTTGCAGGGTATGGGAGAATCCGAAAAAGGTGACGGCAAGGCAGATGACGACAACCATGCCGACGATCCAGGCCGGGACATACGCATATACGTGCCTGCCCGCCTGGCGCTCGACGAATTTGCTGGCGAGATCCGGGGACGGTTCGCCGCGCAGCATGCGTATCTGGCGGTACAACTGGTCCCGCAGGGACTCTATCGCCAGCGGACCACGGTCCTGGAGACGGTATTTGCCCTCGAAACCGAGACTCAAAAGCAGGTACATCAACTCCAGGATATACAAACGGCTTGCCGGCTGCTCCATGATGCGGCTGAGAACATCGAAAAACACCTCGCCGCCCCAGGTATCCTTATGGAAGGTGCTGAGGAGGGATCTGTGCTGCCATCCTCCCTGAGCGCCAGGGATGGACGAGGAGGTGATGCTTTCGTCAAGGGCCGTGCAGAGCAGATACTGGGCCGCATTGACCTGGACTTCGCTGATGCCGGCAGCAATGGCCTGGTTGGTGAATCCGCGCACCTTCGCCTCGAGATGGACGCGCAGGGCTTCCAGATCGGTTTCCCTGCTTGTCCGCAGACGTACGATTTCAAGCAGCAGTTCGGAGGCGGCATTGACCAGGGGGTTGATCCCCGGCGTATAGTCGTCAAACGATGTCTGCTGCGCCAGATAGGGGGCGCTGGGCGGGGGCTGCATTCCCGGCGCGACCGCCACGGCGTCGAAGGCCAGACCCTCCTGTTGCGGCCGGGGGGGCGGAAGCATCATAACGGTGTTGTCGGCGTTGATATCGGAGACGTGCTGCGGCATGGCTTATCCTCGTATGGCCCAGAGCTGAAGAGTGAGTCCGGGGAAGGCGCCGGAAACGTGCAGGGCGCAGCCTGTCGAGGACTCGAACTGGGCGCGCTGCTGTGAGGTAAAGTCGAGCTGGAAGTAGCTTTTGCCCGCATGGAAGGGGATCTGACGCGGGGCCACAGGCATGGGCTGGATTTTCACCCCGGGCAGGTGGGTGTTGACCAGTTCGCGGATATTTTCCGGCGTGCCGATCTTGAGCTGCTTGGGCAGTTGGGAGCGCAGGGTTTCCTGATCCATATCCGCCTGCGCCACCAGGATAAAATGGGCGGTGGCCAGAAGATTTTTATCGTGGATGGGCGCAAGCAGGACATTGTTCTTGCGCTGCTGCAACGGCAGCAGCACCGCATGCTGCTCGAGCACCATGCTCAGCGCGAACCGCGCCTGCTCCATGATGGCCGCGAAGCTCTGGTACTGCAAGCCGTGATCGTACGGCGCAAGGGGCTGCGGCCGTTTACCGCGCTCGGCAAAGGTGGCGAGTTCGCCCACCAGACCGAGCAGCAGACGGTAGAATTCTTCCGGATGCAGACAGGGCGTGGTTTCCAGATGGCGGAACTGGGGCTCCAGACGGTTCAGGCATTGGAGCAGCATGAAATCCCCCAGTTCCGCTGTGCCGGTTTGGCCGGCGCCGCCCAGGCGGCCGGCCAGATGGTCGGCCCGGTGGGCGAGAAGACCGATCAGCTCGTGCAGATAGCCGACCAGCACGGGAGAGCCCTCCATGTGCATGAAGGTGGGCACGAAGTTGCGATCCAGCAGGATGTTGCCGTCCTGGCGGCTCTCGATGATGGCGGCCACCGGCATGGTGATGAGCCCCTTCAGTTCCGCATCCTGCTCGAGCATCAGGCGCAGATCGAAGCGGCCGCACAGGACGGACACCTCGCCGCTGTTGCGGTCCTTGTAGGCGTTGTGGTCACGGATTTGCGCCGGTGTGCGCAAATACCGGGTGGAAAGGCCCAGGGTCTCCTCATCGCGTGTTTCCGCGCCGGTGGCGATGGCCATGGGCAGGGCCAGCATGATCCGGCGGTTGGTCATGCCGGGCGGGACATCCAGAGTCAAGGTGGACTGTCCATGACCCACCTCGAACAGGGTGCCGTCGGGCAATATTCCTTTGGCCTTGCTGAGCACGATCTTGCCGAGGTGCAGGTATTGCTCGTCGAGGGCGAGTTCCGTAAATCCCCAGGCGTGCGGGAACAGCGCCCCGCGCAGACGCAACTGGGTATCCAGGTATCGGTCCTGCTGCTGGAAGTGCACCGGGCTGACCCGCATGCCTTCAGTCCATATAACGCGTTCAGGAAGCATGTTTTTCTCCTGCGGGTTGGATCATTGCATTGTCCGCATGGCGGGCAGAGGCGGTTCCGCGGTCGGGACGGAGGGCATGTTCGGCTGCGGGATGCCGGGTTGCGGGACGTTCGGCTGCGGCACAGCGGGTTGGGTGATTCCTCCGGCGGAGGACTGCCAGGTCTGCCCGGCCGGCGTTCCCTGAACGGTGGTCGTCTGGCCCGGCAGCGGCGTTGTCTGCGCGGGCGGGACGGTTTTTTGTTCATAATTTTTTACGGCGGCTTCCGGATCCCAGTTGGAAGCGCGCTCATCCGGAATCGCGAGAATGTCCACATTGTTGAACTCGAGCGCGAGAAAGCTGGGTCCCTCGGGCTCCACCGGCTTGACGACGCGCCAGCGAGCGCGGTCCATATTGCGAAAGCCGGCCACCACCCCGACAAAACGTGTTTCCTGGTCCGGTTTGTACTTGATCCGGCGCGCTTCGCCGGGAACGAGGGTCAGTTCATCCGCCGCCACCAGGTCCGCGCTCAAGGCCTGCATCGGTTTGGTAAAAAGGGTCTGAAAATCCGCCTGGTTGAAAGCCACATCGCGGCGCAGTTCATACACCTTGACAATGAGCGGCGAGGGCCGCCCGGTGACATCGGGATTCACATTGGGCTGACTGGCCACGGCAAGTTCGATGCGCGGCTTGGAGGCACATCCCGGCAGGCAACAGAATGCGGCAAGGAGGCAACATAGAATGGCTGTTCTGGTCATGACTTCTCTCCTGTGAACGAACGGGGTGGTGGAGGGTTCAACGTTCGGCCCTGCACCTCGTAGGCGCGGGCGAAATCCTGCAAAAACAGTCCGGCAAAGCCCTCATCGTCGTCATGAAGGGCATGATGCATGCGGATAAACGTGTGCCAGAGACGCCGGGTGCGGATCAGGCGCACCCGGCCGTTGAAGTCGAGACGGTTTGCCACGGCATCCGGGCTGATTTTGCCGAGCACGGCCCGCACCGCGGCGCGCGCCCCGGCCAGCAGTCCCATGTGATGGCTGTGCAAATCCCTGAAGGCTTCCCGCAGCGATTGCACGGGCGGGAGCACGCCCTTTTGCGGCTCGCCCAGCAGGGTTGCGAGGGCGGCCTCCGCCGTGGGACTGAATTTGAAGGGATTGTTGCCGACGGCAATGTTGGTGGTGGTTCTGGGCAGCCGCAGCTCATTCTTGCACTCCGCCCGATTCTGCAAGGCCCTGGTCAGACCGTCGGTCATGACCGCGAGCATCTCGCCCGCAAGCCGCAGGATGCGTTCGCGTTCCTCCGGCGAAGACGGCGATTCCGCAAAACCCACAGCGCGGAAAAACGCCTCGGTCTCCGGCATTGGCGGAGGCGTGGGCGGAGGTTCGGGCAGAGGCCGCTCCGCGGCCGGAGGCGACGCATCCGGCGTCATGTCGGCAGCCGCCTTTGGCGGCGCCGGATGCGCGGCCTTGTGCTCCGCCGCGGCCAACGGCGCAGCGGCGTTGGGGTCGTCATCCCAATCTTCAGGGATCAGCTCCGCACCCTCGGGGACGGCAACCACAGGAGGGATGGCCATGAGGCGGGGGTCGCTGTGGTTGTCCTGTCTGATAGGGGGAGGCGTGCGTTTGCTGTCGAACAGGTCGTCGAACTCGCCCAGGCGGTTGCGGGCAATCAGCGCCTCTTCCTGATCCATGGCGGCCAGGGGATCGAGCGACACGGGCTGGGAAAAAGACCGCAGCTCCCCATCCACGACGGTTGCGGGCGCGCCGGGCGCGTACGCATTGGGGTTTTGCATGAGCCGGGCCATGATGGTGTACCCGCCGATGATGAAGCCCTCGCCATGTTCGATTTTATGGCGGTTGCCTTTGCCTATCGGCTCGTGGCCGAGCGAGAGAAAGACGCCGTTGGAGCTGATGTCCTCCAGATAAAAATGGCCGTCCTCATAGGTCACGAGGGCGTGCTTGCGCGAAATGACCTTGCCCCGGTCGGGCAAGGGCCATTCGCATTCCATCGAACGTCCGATGTACCCGCCCGCTTCGCCGAAGACATGCGATACCGGAAAATCCACGGAATGCCTCTGACGGCCGACAATCTCAAACATGATGTCCATATACTGACCTTATGGCGTAAAACGGGTTATTGGCTGGCGCTGCCGCATGCAGCGCAATGCGCCTGACTGTTGCTCATGTTCCTGGCAGACCGGCATCGACGCGGCTCACCGCAGGGTACAGACAAACGATTTTTCATCCGCATCGAGCCCGATATGCATGCCCTGCAACGAGCCTCGCCGGTCGTCGGCCAGCGCATCGAGACAGCGCGCGGCAATGAGCGGCAGGAGGTTCGCGTTGATGATGTGGTCGATGTTGCGCGCCCCGGTGTCCACGGCGGTGCAGCTTGCGGCGATGCTTTGCACCACGTCGGGATCCCATGCAAGCGACAGGCGGTGGCGGTGTTCCAGCCGCTGGCCCACGAGGGTAAGCTTCATCGCCACCAGTTCCGTCATGACCTCGGGCAGGATCGGCTGGAAGGGCACCACGCCCATGCGCCCAAGCAGCGCCGGCCGGAAAAACTGGGTCAGAACCGGCCGCAGGGCCTCATGCATCATCTCGGGCGTCGGCGGATCGCCCTCCTCGAAAAGGGCCATCACGATATCGCTGCCCAGATTGGAGGTCATAAAGATCATGGTGTTGCGGAAATCCACTTCCCGGCCCTCGCCGTCAGCCAGAATGCCCTTGTCGAACATCTGGTAAAACAGGTTCAGCACGTCGGGATGGGCCTTTTCCACTTCATCGAACAGCACCACGGAATAGGGCTGCCGCCGTACCGCCTCGGTGAGCCGCCCGCCTTCGCCGTATCCCACGTAACCGGGCGGCGAGCCGATCAGACGCGACACGGTGTGCTTTTCCTGAAACTCGCTCATGTTGATGCTCACCAGCATGCGCTCGCCGCCGTAGAGTTCGTCGGCAACGGCCAGGGCGGTTTCCGTCTTGCCCACGCCCGAAGGCCCCACCAGGAGAAAGATGCCGGTGGGCCGGGTGGGGCTGTCAAGCCCCGCGTGGGCGGCCATGACCGCCTTCTCGATGGCGGCAAGCGCGTGATCCTGGCCCCGGACGCGCCGGCGCAGCCGTTCCTGCAATCCGGACAGCATATCCGGGCTGGCGCCGCCGAGTTTGCCGGCAGGGATACCCGTCCATTCCGCCACAATGCCGGTGACCAGTTCCGGGCTGACCTCGTGGAACAGGAGCGGGGCATCGCCCTGAACCGCGCGCAGCTCCGCCGCCAAACCCGCCGCGCTGCCGGGTTCCGGCGGCAACGCGGGACCGGCGGCATGTTCGGTTCTTTCGGAGGCCGCCTGTCCGGAATCCTCCGCCGGCGCCGCGTCTTCGGCGGACCGCCGGCGGATGACCGCCGCCGCCAGATCCTTTTCCCGTTGCCACTGGGCGCTCGTCGCGGCTATCTGACCGGAGAGCGCATCGCAACGGTCCCGCAACCCGGCATGACGCAGCGCCGACGCCTCCGCGGCCCGGCTGTCCATGACCTCCACACCCTTGCAGCGGTCGCGCTCGAGGGCGTCCAACTCGCGGCGGACGGAAGCCAGCTCTTCCTCCAGGGCTTCCAGCGCCGCGGGTTTGGCCCCAAGGCTCACCCGCACGCGGGCGCAGGCGGTGTCGAGGACATCGATGGCCTTGTCCGGCAGTTGCCGCCCGGTCAGATAGCGGCCCGCCAGTTCCGCCGTGCGGACGACAGCGTCGTCGCGCACGTACACCCGATGCGTCTGTTCATACAGGGGCGCGATGCCGCGCAGGATGGTGACGGTCTCCTCGAGGGAAGGCTCGTTCAGCCTGACCATCTGGAAACGCCGGGCCAGGGCCGCGTCTTTTTCAAAATATTTTTTGTATTCGCTCCAGGTGGTGGCGGCGATGGTGCGCATCTCGCCCCGCGCCAGAGCGGGTTTCAGCAGGTTGGCCCCGTCGCCGCTGCCCGCCGCGTTGCCCGAACCCACCAGGGTGTGGGCCTCGTCGATGAACAGAATCGTCGGCACCGGCGCGGATTTCACCTCGTCGATGACCGCCTTGAGGCGCTTTTCAAATTCGCCCTTGACGCTGGCCCCGGCCTGAAGACGGCCCATGTCCAGCCCGACGATGCGGACTCCCTTCAGGGCGTCGGGCACATTGCCCTCCACCACCTTGCGCGCCAGCCCCTCGACCACGGCGGTTTTGCCCACGCCGGGATCGCCCACCAGAATGGGGTTGTTCTTGCGCCGCCGGGTGAGGATGTCCGCCATCAGGCGAATTTCCGGGCCACGGGCAAAGACCGGATCTATTTTGCCGCTGCGGGCCTCTTCGGTGAAATCGGTGGCATACTGGGCAAGGGCGCTGGCCGCCTGCTTGCCCGCAGCCGAACTGGGCGGCTTCTTCTCTTCCGCAAGCCCTTCGAGCAGCCGTCGCAGACTGTCGGCCGGGATCTCCTGCAATTCCTTGTAGAAAGGCAGCACGCTGTAGCGCACGGGGTTGTGCAGCAGGGCCAGCACCAGCGCCCCAAGGGTCACCATGTCCTGCTTCAGTTCGAGACGCGCCAACAGATAGGCTTCCTGTAAAAATTCATAGAGGATCGGCGAAAAGGTCGGACGGCCCGTGTTGCGGCCGGGCTTGGGACGGTGCTTGTCCAGAAGCTCGCGCAATCGATCCGGATTTCGGTCAAACTGGATCAGGATATCCTGCATCCCCGGCAATGGCAGAAGGGCATCCACGTAATCTTCTATGGAAATTTCATATCCGCCCCGCCCGGCGCAGGCCACGGCGGCGGATTCCAGGGCTTCACGGCAGGGGATATCCAATGCCTCGATGAGTGCGCTCAAAGGTACAGCGGCCATGTCAACTCCACATACAATCGTGCCTGGTTTGCCTGAACAGCCGGGCGGGGCCGCACAGGTTCAGCGTTACAATCCCTGATGGTCCGTTTCCAGAACGACCACGCCATCGCCGCCTTCTCCCGCCCAGACCGACCAGCCAAGGCGGCATTCGTTGCTTTCCTCCAGACGCCACTCGGGGATTTCCCCCGGCCGGAGGCACAGTTCCACATCGAAATCCAACCGCGAACGCAGGATGAAGTTGATGAGGGTTTGCAATTCGCCAAAATGGTTGCCTGACGGTAAAAATTCGTTGAAACGGCGCCAGGCGAGATCCGCGATGCGGATGCGGAATTTGCCCGTCTGGTCCGCCACGGACGATCCCAGCAGAAAGCCGCTGCCGAGGGTGGAATTTTCGGTCCCAAGACCGGTCTGCTGGTCCTGGGGAATATCCACCCAGCGCCTGATACAGGGGATGACGCTGATATCCTCATGGGAAAAGTAGTGACGCAAAATACTCTCCATGGAGCCGGCCGCTTCGCCGCTGAAGACGATCAGCCCCATGTAGGCCATGAGCCGGGGCCAGCGCAGGTTTTTCGCCTCGCGCGACGCCCGGTGGCCCACCCCCATGAATCCGGCGAAACGCCTGGAAAGGGCATCCACCGCGCGGGATTCGTATTGCGCATAGTAGCGGTACTTGGTCCATGTTTCGGGGAGGAGGCAGACCAGACGATGGTTGAATATATCGAGGAAGTACCGCAGAGGATTGGCCTCATCCGCGTGTTGGGCCACATGTTCGGTAAAGTAGGCGGGCAGCGGCGAACCGGCGCCGTGCAGGCCCAGCAGGTTGAGCATGAGATGCGCCCGCGGGTCCGCGCCGTCGGTCTCGTCTATCCGCAGTTCCGCGATGTCGCCGGGCGGAAAGGAGAGGGCCGGGTTGACGCTGTAGCGAAAGGTTGCCTCGGACACGGCCTTGCCCTGTCCGCGCAGGTTTCGCGCCGTGACATCCAGGGCCTGCATCAGGGCGTAGGCCCCCGGAACCCTCAGCAGGTGCGCGAAGACCTCCGGCATGGCGGCGGATTCCGGCACGGGTATGTCGAGTTG
>WQUH01000147.1 GCA_009782165.1 Pseudomonadota bacterium
GCCGTTCGACCAGCGCGGCGGTGTGGTCGGTGGAGCCGTCGTCGACCACGATCAGCTCGCCGCAGGGCTGCCGCTGGGCCAGCACCGAGCCGATGGCCCGTTCGAGAAAAGACGCCCGGTTATAGGTGGGGATGATGGCGGAAATCATGGACAAGGTGCCACAATATGGCCAATCGCCGCCTGTCCCGGCCGGGGGGACGCCGCTGCCCCGGCCAATTTGTTATGGCGGTTTGCCGGCGGTATAGTATAGTAGCACCCCTGATTCATACGCACTCCTGCGCCTCGGCCCTTGCGGTTCCGGTCTTCCGGTCCCGCGGTTGGAATTCGATCAGGCTTATGTACACAGACATTCTCATCAATGCAACCTTCTACGAGAACCGGATCGCCCTGGTGGAAAACGGCAAGCTGCGCGAATTCCACCTTGAACGGATTGCGGAACGGGGCCTGATCGGCAACATCTATCTCGGCCGGGTGGTCCGGGTTCTGCCCGGCATCGACGCCGCCTTTGTCGATATCGGGCTGGAACGCACCGGATTCCTCTACGTCGACGAGGCGCTCTACATCTTTTCCGAGAACTATCAGCGCGTTGCCAGGGAGCACAAGCTGCGGTCCATCCCGCCTCCGGTGATGCCTCCGGTGCCGGCGATCAACGAGATCTTGAGGGAGGGCCAGGAGATCCTGGTGCAGATCGCCAAGGAGCCGATCGGCTCCAAGGGGGCCCGCCTGACCTGCAACATCACCCTGCCCTGCCGCAACCTGGTCTTCATGCCGCTGACCGACCATATCGGCATCTCCCGCAAGATCGAGGACGAGGCCACCCGTCAGTCGCTGCGCGACCGGATCGAAGTGCTGCGGCCGCCGGGCGCGGGCTTCATCATGCGGACCGCGGCCGAGCATATCGACAACGAGATCCTGGAAGCGGACATGGAGTTTCTGCTCCTGCTCTGGGACGAGATCCTCACCAATGTGCAGCGGGCGCCGGTTCCCAGCCTGATCTACAAGGATCTCGACATCATGCTCCGCACGGTGCGCGATTTCTTCACCGAAGACATCAACGAACTGGTGATCGACAACTTCGAGGTTTACGAACAACTGCTGTCCTACGCCAAGACCTTTGCCCCGCAACTACAAGACAGGATCACCTACTACGACTCCGACATGCCGCTGTTCGAGCGGTACGGGGTGGAGGCGGACATCAACCGCGCCCTGGACAAGAAGGTGTGGCTGCGCTCCGGCGGCTATATCGTCATCGAGACCACCGAGGCCCTGACCGTCATCGACGTCAACACCGGCCGCTACGTCAATGCCACCGATCTGAGCGAAACCATCTTCAAGACCAACATGGAGGCGGTCAGCGAGATCGCCCATCAACTGCGTCTGCGCAATCTGGGCGGCATCATCATCATCGATTTCATCGACATGGAGATCGAACAGCACCGCGAAGAGCTGTTCGCCGCCTTTCAGGAAACGATGCGCGCCGACAAGAGCAAGGTCAATATCCTCAAGCTCTCGGAGTTCGGCCTGGTGCAGATGACCCGCAAACGCCGGTCGGAAAGTCTGATGCAGACCATGTGCGAGCCCTGCATCTACTGCGGCGGCGATGGATTCATCAAGTCGCGCCGCACCATCTGCCACGAGATATTCCGCAAGATCAGCCGCGACGCCCGCAAGATCGGCGCCGCGCACGTCACCATCAAGGTGCACCCCCATATCGCCGGGATGCTGCTGGAGGAAGAGTCGTTCACCATCGAGCAGTTGGAACAGCGCACCGGCAAACGCTGCACCATCATTCCTGTCCCGGATATGCATATCAAGCGCTACGACGTCATCTGGAACGAATAGAGGCCCGCTCATGTCCCCATCACGGCTTGTTGCGCGCGGTCGCGCCTTTTGCCG
The DNA here is from genome assembly GCA_009782165.1 of Pseudomonadota bacterium. GTDB lineage: Bacteria > Desulfobacterota > Desulfobulbia > Desulfobulbales > Desulfobulbaceae > Desulfobulbus. The sequence continues at coordinate 1,897 of WQUH01000147.1, forward strand.
ACTTCAAGACCCCAGCCGGGCTGACTGACCATGGCGCGCTCCATCCGGCTGCACCGCTCCTCGCGCAGGGGCGGTTTTCTCAAAAACCTGATGCTCGTCCTGGCGGCTGCCGTGGTGCTGGCGGCGGCAACAGCGGGCGTGCTGCTCTTCGAGTTCGAGAAACCGACCCTGGTGCTGGACCGGGAGATCAAATACCTGGGCGGCAAGGTCGAACTGCCGCTGCGGGTCACGGACAAGAAAAGCGGCATCCGGTCGATCACCATTACCCTGAGCCAGGGCGACACCACCGCCGTCCTGCTGGAGAAATCCTTTCCCCGCCAGGCCTGGTTCACGCCGGCAGGGCCAACCTCCCTCAATGAAAAGGTTGCCATCGATGCCCAGAAGGCCGGAATCAAGGAGGGCAAGGCGGAGCTGGTCATCTCGGTGCGGGATTTCTCGCTGAACGGTTTTTTCAAGGGCAACGAAACCCTGCAACGGCTGCCGGTGACCATGGATACCAAGCCGCCGGTGGTGAAGATCCTTCAGGCCCAGCGGTCCATCCGTTCCGGCGGCAGCGGCGTGGTCATCTACACCATCTCCGAGCCGCCGGGCAGACACGGAGTGGCCATTGACAAGGCCTTTTTTCCGGGTTTCCCTGTCGGCCGCGCCAACACCTATATCTGCTACTTCGCCCTGCCCTGGGATGCCGGGCAACCGGCAAAGATGCAGCTCATCGGCAGCGACGAGGCCGGCAACGAGGTGCTGCTGCCTCTGCCCACCGTCTTCAAGAAGGAGGCGATCAAACGGGACAGCATCAACCTCTCCGAGCGCTTCCTCCAGCAGAAAATGCCGGAATTCGCGCAGCATTACCCCGAGATGAAGGGGACGCTGGTCGAACAGTATCTCTATGTCAACAACCAGGTCCGCCGAAGCAACGCCGAGACCATCGCCCAGATCTGCGCCGCCACCGACCCGCAACAACTGTGGTCCGACCGCTTCCTCCGCATGTTCGGTTCCGGCCGGGCCGGATTCGCCGATCAGCGCACCTATCTGTACAGCGGCGCGGCCATCGACACCCAGACCCATCTCGGGGTTGACATCGCCTCGCTGGAGCGGGCCGAGATCCGCGCCGCCAACCGGGGCAAGGTGGTCTTTACGGACTATCTCGGCATCTACGGCAACACCGTCATCATCGACCACGGCCAGGGCATCGCCAGCCTGTATGCCCATCTGAGCAGCATCGACGCCAAGGCGGGCGCGATGGTGGAAAAAGATCAGCCGATCGGGCACTCGGGCGCCACGGGCATGGCCGGCGGCGACCATCTCCACTTCTCCATGCTGGTGCACGGCATCTTTGTCACTCCGGTGGAATGGTGGGACCAGCACTGGATCGATGTCAACATCAAATCCGCCCTCAATGCGCTCTGACCGGGGACAGGGCGGGGCAACAGCGGGGATGGGCGGCGGCGTCGCCGGCGGCCTCCGGCTGCCCTTGCTGCTGTACAGCTACATCGCCACCGAGTTGCTGGCCCCCTTTTTCGCCAGTTTCCTCATCCTCTACGGCGTCTTTTTCCTGATCCGCCTCATTCCGCTGCTGGACATCGTTTTGGCGCTGCGCATCGGCCTTGCCGATTTCATCCGCCTGTTCGCCTATATCTTTCCCCACATGCTGCTCTACATCATCCCCATGGCCAGCATGACCGGGGTGATCATCGGCTTCACCCGTCTGACCAACGACCGCGAGATCCTGGCGTTCAAGGCCTGCGGCGTCAGCCTTACGCAGATGCTGCCGCCGGTGGTGCTGGTGGCCGCCGCCATCGCCGGCCTGACCGGATATTTTTCCGCCAGCCTGATCCCGGCCGGGGCCATGGGCGTCAAGCAACTGATGTTTCAACTGGCCAAGGAGAAGATCGACAAAGGGCTCAAAGCCAAAGAGTTCACCGAGGCCCTGGGCGACATTGTCCTCTATGTCGATGAAATCGACGATCAGCAGCGCTGGCACGGGGTGTATGTCTCCGACATGCGCGGCGGCCGGACTCAGCCGCTGATCACCGTGGCCCGATCCGGTCACCTGGAGGCCGACATGGAGCAGATGCGGGCGACGGTCATCCTCAACGACGGCGCCCTGCACAACAACGAGGGCATGGACAACCAGGTGATCCGCTTTGGCCGCTACCAGTTGCAGATCTCCCTCCAGCCGCCCACCCGGGTCGGCAACGAGGATGTCGCCAGCCAGAACCGCGGCTCCATGAGCCAGGCGCAGCTCGCCGCCGTGGCCCGGCAGTCGCCGGATACCAAGTGGGGCCGGATGTGCTGGTCCGAATACCATTACCGCCTGGTGCTGCCGGCCGGTTGCTTCATCCTCAGCCTGATCGGCCTGCCGCTGGGGTTGCAGGCCGCTCCGGGCCGGCGCGCCGTGGGCATTCCCCTTGGGCTGCTCGTCTTTGTGAGCTACTACATCACCCTGACCCTCTGCCAGAACATCAGCGACGCCGGGATCCTGCCGCTGGTGCCGGGCATGTGGCTGCCGAACCTGCTTTTTTTTCTGCTGGCCCTGTACCTGTTCCGGCGGGTGCACCTGGAGCGGCCTCTGGCGCCGGAGTGGAGCATCCGTCTTGCCCAGGAGCTGCACGCCCGCCTGCTCCTGCCCGCCTGGCAGCGGCTGGTCCGCCTGGCGGCCGACACCTCAGCCAGATGGAGACCGCCGCCGCCCGCCGCCCCGGCCGCCGATGCGGCCGGGCTCCTCATCCATGCCGACCGGAACACCGGCCTGTTCCACCTGCCGGGCTGCATCCACTACCACGACCCGGCCTGCCGGCTGACCTTCAGAAGCGCCCGGATCGCCCGCGAAGCCGGATTCAGCCCGTGCGCCCTGTGCGATCGGCCGGCTGACCGCGA